>JBLHGH010000208.1:0-3758 GCA_047615425.1 Candidatus Latescibacterota bacterium | reverse complement strand
TCAAATTCGTAAAAATGCAGTGCCGGCTACGGTTGTGAAATTGCCATTTTATAAAGGCTAAAGCCGCATGACCAACTTTCAAGAAATTCTCAATAGGATTTACAATGATCTTCATATAACAAAAGATAAAGGAGAGGTCGCTTCTTATATCCCAGAATTGGCGGGTGTAAATAAAGATCAACTAGGCATTTATTTAAATCGCATCCATGGAGAAAACTATGCCGTGGGAAATGTGCATACAAAATTCTCTATCCAAAGTATTTCTAAGGTACTTTCATTAGCCTTAGCTTTTTCCAATCTAGGGGATGAACTATGGAAGCGTGTTGATGTAGAGCCTTCAGGTAATCCTTTTAATCATTTGTCCTTGTTGGAGAGAGAAAAAGGAATCCCTCGTAACCCATTGATTAATAGTGGAGCTCTGGTTATAGCAGATTTATTGATTTCGATATTAGAAAATCCGAAAAATGATTTTCTTCAATTTGTACGTGATTTAGCAAATGACCAGACAATTAATTTTGATGCGAAAGTAGCTGCTTCTGAAAAGGAAACGGGTTATAAAAACACTGCAATTGCAAATTTATTGAAATCGTATGGCAATCTGCAGCATCCAGTAGAGGATGTCTTGGATTTCTACTTTCATCAATGTAGCATTGTCATGAACTGTGAGCAATTAACAAATGTTTTTTATCCATTTGCGAATAAAGGAGTTTGTTTGCAAAATAACACCTGCCTAACTCCACATCAGGTCAAAAGAATAAACGCTATCATGTTAACGTGTGGCTTCTATGATGAAGCGGGAGAGTTTGCATTTGAAGTAGGATTACCTGGAAAAAGTGGTGTAGGAGGAGGAATTGTTGCTCTTTTACCTAATGATTATATAATTACTACCTTTTCGCCAGGGCTTAACCCTAAAGGAAATTCATATTTAGGAATGCTCGCATTGGAACAATTTACTACACTAACAAAATCCTCCATCTTTTAGCGCGTTCTATAAGCCATGGGTAAACAAAAACATACCATATTAATATTGGGCGCCAGCGGTTTCATTGGCAACGCTATCTATAAGGAACTTCTATCCTATTTTGAAGTGTATGCTACCTATGCTACAGAAAATGATTTTTATTCGGAAAATCAAGTTTTCAGAAAGTATGATGTTGCTGAAAATGATATTACAGAAATATTAAATATCGTTCAGCCAACAGTGATTATTTCTGCTTTACGCGGCGATTACAAAATGCAATTTCACGCACACAAGGCAGTAGCTATTTATGTTCGAAATCATCATCATTGCAAATTATTGTATTTATCGAGTGTAGAAGTTTTCGATGGGCAATATGAATTGCCTTCCTACGAAACCAATAAGCCAGTTGCTGAAAGCGAGTATGGTAAGTTTAAACTTTCTGTAGAAAGGATGCTCTTAGAGAAAATACCGGCGCAGCTAGTGATTCTTAGGTTGCCAATGGTGCTTGGCGTAAATTCACCCAGAATCGTTCAGCTACGTCAAGCTATGAGGTACAAAGCGGCTTTTGAAGTCTATCCTAACTTGATTATTAGTCTTACAACGGCAGATAAGATAGCGCAGCAGATTCATTATATAATAAATAAACAATTAGATGGGGTTTTTCACCTCTCTAGCATTGACATGGTGCATCATGAAGATTTATTTCGTGAGCTTTCTGAAAAATTAGGTGCTGAAGTGCCAGTCTTTAAGAGCGTTTTTAAGCGAAACGATGATGGCTATCTCGCCATCCTTCCGAAGTATAATAAATTACCAAAAGAATACAACATAACTGTTTCAGAAGTAATCGAAGCAAGCACGTTGAAAGATGAGATATTTACATTAAAAAACTAATGCTATGAAAAAGTACACAGACGAAGAGATTACAGAACAATTAAAAAGTTTCGAAGGTTGGGAATATGTTGAAAATGCCATTCATACCACATTTGAATTTAACAACTTCAAAGAAGCTTTCTCAGCGATGACACGAATTTCATTTGAAATTGAAAAACTAAATCATCATCCAGAATGGACCAATGTTTATGGTAGCCTAGAAATTTTATTATCTACGCATGACGCAGGTGGCGTAACAGAGAAAGACTTTCAATTAGCCAAAATTATAGACGACTTAATAGGATAGTCTTTGCAGTCTAGGCATTTTTTTTTATTTTCACTTATAATAACAACTGAGAAATGGGAAGAGCTTTCGAATTTAGAAAAGCAAGAAAAATGAAGCGTTGGTCAGCGATGTCCAAGGCTTTTACGCGTATTGGTAAAGATATCGTGATGGCGGTTAAAGAAGGAGGTCCAGATCCCGATTCAAATTCACGTCTACGAGCTGTTATTCAAAATGCAAAATCGGTAAACATGCCTAAGGACAACGTTGAACGTGCCATTAAGCGTGCGAGCGACAAAAGTCAAGGTGATTATAAAGAAGTATTGTTTGAAGGCTATGCACAGCATGGGATTGCGGTTCTTATCGAAACTGCAACAGATAATAATACCCGTACCGTTGCTAATGTTCGTTCTTATTTTAATAAAACCGACGGTAGCTTGGGCACATCAGGTTCTGTGGTCTTTATGTTTGACCACAGCTGTAACTTTAGAGTAAATGGCGAGGGACTAGACCTAGAAGATCTTGAATTAGAGCTTATTGATCATGGTATAGATGAGATTTTTGAAGACGAAGATGGAGTATTGATTTATGCCCCTTTTGAAAGCTTTGGCAATATTCAAGGCTATTTAGAAGGTGCTAATATTGAAATACTATCCTCTGGATTTGAGCGTATTCCGCAGGTAACCAAAAATATTTCCGCTGAAGATGCCGCAGATGTTGAGAAGCTATTAGAAAAATTGGAAGAAGATGATGATGTACAAAACGTATATCACACCATGGAAGAAATGGCAGAATAACTTTGGGCAAGTGGAAAGAACTTAAGCAGTCTGAATATCGCGAATGGGAACAATACCAATTTAAGTTGGATGTGGGCAATTGGTAACCCGAATCTTTTATGCATCCAAGTTGATGACGTTGCATATGCCAATAGCCAACTAAGTGATGTAGGAAATGACCCAGGATGGTGTAAGGGCACAAACGCCTCCTACGCAGAGGAATGTGAGCTTAGTGTAGCCGATAATTATACAGCTAAATACACGGTCTATACGAATCCCGCAAATGAGGTTTTAAATATAGACACCTATGCGTTATCAATTGAAATGGTTCGTATTTTTCTTCGGAAGGAAAACTAATTGATACGTATTCAGCTGTAAAGTCCATTGATGTTTCTCAATTAGCAACTGGATTGTACTTTGTTGACATTAGTTACGAAGGCCAAAAACAGGTTTCGAAGTTCATAAAGAACTAACTCCACTATTCCTTTATCAATTTTTCGGTATGCCTGTTATTCACAGTAACGAAGTATAGACCACTCTTTAAATGAGTTGTGCTTATTTGTACTTCTGCTATATTGTTATATTCCATCTGAAATACTTGTTGCCCTAGCAAATTTGAAACCTGAATAGCGTTTATTGGAGTTTGATTAGATTGAATGGTAACTTTAGTTGAAGTCGGATTAGGGTACATTTTAATTCCCGAAGAACGCTCAAATTCTGAAGTACTCAAGTTTGGATCTTTCACGAGCAAGAAACCTTCTGCCCTATCGCTTATTACAATATGTCCACTTTCAAAAAAGGGATACACACTCCATGAACCATTGAATCCAGCTTGATTATCATTTGGATAACTATCGAAAAATCCTAT
>JBLHGH010000207.1:0-3758 GCA_047615425.1 Candidatus Latescibacterota bacterium | reverse complement strand
GCTGTAGCGGCTTTCACTTCAGAAATAAAATCTTCAGTAGTTACATTCTTGAAGGCATGTTTATTGAGATAACTTTTTACAGCAATTCGAAAAGTTTCCTCTCCTATCAACTCATTAAGCACATGAAGCGCCCATGTTCCTTTCTCGTAAAATGTCAACGAACTGGCTTTCGAATTTAACAGGGATTCTCCTTTACCTTCATTACTAAACACCTTAAGCTGTTCTGCCGTCTGTAGCAGCTTCCAGTAGTAATAATCGTCTCCAAAAAGTTCTTTTTCAGCTAATAACGCATAATAAGAAGCGAATCCTTCGTGCAACCAGTGATGGGTCCCGTCAGTTTCAGTTACCAAATTTCCAAACCATTGATGCGCAAGTTCATGGGCATTCACGTTCACATAATTTCTATCGCTGAAGCCAATTGAATCAACAACAAATGCTTCAGAAAAAAAGGTTGACGTTGTGTTTTCCATACCCGCATACAAAAAATCTCGAACGGGCACCTGTTTGTAATTCTGCCATGGATAAGGCACGCCAATTTCCGTTTCTAGAAAGTCGAAAATTTCTTTAGTGTAGCGATATGTCGGCTCAACTTTATTGGAATCAATAGCTTGGTAATACAACTCTATTGGAATCCCAGAATTTGACTGAATATTCTTTTTTTCAAAATCACCAATCGCAAAAGCAGCAAGATAACTAGACATCGCGTTTTTCATATTAAACTGCCAACTCGTAACCGTATCTAATTCAATTTTTGAAACAAGCGTTCCATTTGCTATTACAGTCTTGTCATTTTCTGAATTAATGGTTAAATCGAACTCCATCTTATCATTCATATCATTGATACTAGGCAACCAATGCGATGTATATTTACCTTGCCCTTGCGTCCATATTTGATCTTCAACAAAATAAAGGGTTTGCTTAGGGGCAGCCTCGTAGCTAAAAGAAATAGTATACGTTTTTCCTAATTGAAAATCAGATCTCAGGACCCACTTTTTATCACGGACAGAAATTTGAATGTCTTCCTCAAAACTCTCTAAAAGCTTTATATCAACCGCATCCAGATATATAGAATCAGTTTCTTCTAATATTTTAAATGTCGCCGTATACGCTCCCTGTATTTTTTTTTCGTCAGAAAACGTTACTATAAGGGCCTTAACACTCAAAAAGTCGACCACATCGGTCTGCTGTCCACGAAGGCTATTCAAGCTAAGAAGCACCACTAAAATAAACAGCATTGATTTCAATCCCGATTTTCTATCAGATAAAAACACTGCTATAGACTGAAAAAAAAGCATAAAAGATATTCTGCGTAAGTTAATAGTCTCGACTCTCAGCCCTGTGACAACTCTTATTCAAGCACAATACGTGCCACTCCTGTTCCAGTCCCATACTCAAGATTAATAAAATAAACACCACTAGATAGGCCAGATAAATTAAAGGTGTAATTATTAAGTTCTGTGGAAGAATCAAAATAATACGCTTTCACATTTAAACCATCAATAGTATGAACAGTTACTCTTGTTTGACCATCAAAGTTAGAAGTTGCCAATTGAAAAAAACCTTTGGCCGGGTTTGGATAGACTACAAGGTCAAAATTATCAATATTATCAAATGATTCAACGCCTAAATAATCTCCGTAAGCCATTGGTAGGTGACCTCTATTGATAAGGTGCGTATCTACAAAATACACCGGATTATAACCATCATTACAGTCTGCACAGGTCATACCTGAAACACAATTTGGGTTATTTGGATGACAATTGTCCTGATACGAAGGATGAAAACGATAATCTAAATCGAAGTTTGATCCAATATAAGGAGTTAAGTCATAGGTGTCTGGCACTGAAATAGCACCTGGACACCAACCAGCACGACTATACTGCCATGTACCTTGTTGCCCTGTACACCCATCTGGATTCGGATTACAATCATTCCATAAATGCTGTGTAAATGTCTCAACTGCATTTACATCAATAAAATGTGTTGCGTTAAAAAATTCTGCAGCATTCCCAGTGTTATTACCACCCCAACCATGGCCCGTATTTGAAATACGTAAATGCGACGAAGACAAAGGACTTAGCAACTCAGCGGTATACGCTTCTACAGGCTGCAAATTCGCAGGGTCTCCAAAACTATAGCTTCCGTCCCAAACTTCAACAACTTTACTATATAGATAGTCTGGCGTCCCTTGATTATAATCAAAATTTAGTGAAAGTTGCCATCCACCAGTCCCCCAAGTGTCTATAAACACTCTGAATTCTACTTCGCCCTGCAATAGAGACATATAATCTGTTACATCTAACTCATGATCACATGCTACCCCGTAAGGTGTGATATATCTTATGACTTGAATCCAATTTCCATCAGGTCCTTTAACATCAATATGGGCCCAACGATCCCAATCATCACATCCACCTGATATACTTGGACACTCTACAATTAGACTTGCGTTAATATTGTTATAAGCTCCAACAGACTGAGGCAAGGTATAGCTCCCATAATACCACCTGCTATTAGCTCCTCCAAATTCAATGACTACGTCTTCTAGGCTAGCAACCGTTTGACTCGAAACCGTATTAGTAACTTCTACATTTCTAGTAACAGTAGTGACATTTCCGTTGGTTGCAATTGCTTTAATATCCACAGTATGGGTCCCATAAGAATCTGGTGTCCACATATAATAATAGAATCCGCCACCTTCAGTAGCCGTATATGTCTGACCACCAACTTCAACATCCACTTGCTGAATTTCGGCAAGGCCATCTGGTATATCAATTGAAGACGCTACATAAATTGCGTAGGGGGTTAGGTTAGGCATTTCTAACGGATATGTATCAACGAGGCGGGTGGTTGCATCTGGAAAAAACAATGCTAAATCCAATACCTCAAAAGAGCGAATGCGCTCCGTTGGATAATAACTTCCATCACCTGCCTGCGAAGCTCTCACCTCAACAATTCCAGGTGCACCAGTAAGCGTCAATGTGTTGCCACTAACTGTAGCAGGGCCAGAGACAATAGCGAAAGTAACGGCGAGACCAGAATTTGAAGAAGCAACCAGATCAAATGGATCACTGTCAGTAGCTTTGAAAGGAATCGCATCAAATGAAATCAATTGATTATTTTGACCGGTAGGTGAGCAAACTAAATCTTGATAAAAAGATAATTCTGCAATCCCCATATAATCATCAGCATAGCCGTTTAACCCAACCAATCTAACATATCTTGCATCAATAGCGTTAAAAGTTGACTGTTTTAAACCTATATCACTGTTATCCACATAATCGAAACTTCCTCCTCCTTGAATAACCCAATTTACACCATCATTGCTCAAATAGATTTCATGATCTAAGGCTTTCGCATTTGTAGGTGATTGTCTAGGCAGCATTCCAATTCCAGATACAGGATAGTTAGCTCCAAGATCAATTTGAATCTCATGGGGATAAGGTATGTTTTGCCCTGTATGCCATATGGATGCAGGGTCTCCATCTATAGCAAAATCTCCAAGGAAGTCTACAGACCACTCACTATCAACAAAGGTAACAGACCATGCACCACTTGGGACAGGTGTTAAATCACATTGCGCAAAAGCCTGAAGGCCAATGAAAATCGAAATTATACTAAAGATATTTTTCATAAATTAAATAATATTTGGTTTCTCTTGGGGTTACGAATATAAATTATTTTATCTTAATAAAATCTAAATCAAGTGTCATTACGAAACTATATTAATGAGCAAAAATTTCCTACAAACACCCATA
>JBLHGH010000206.1:0-3761 GCA_047615425.1 Candidatus Latescibacterota bacterium | reverse complement strand
GTTTGGTACACATTACAGACCTTTCATGGTCTCGTATCAATCATCCAAATGAAATCGTTGAACTAGATCAGAAATTAAACGTTGTAATCCTTGACTTTGATGAGGATAAAACACGTATTCAATTAGGTCTTAAGCAATTGAACGCACATCCATGGGATGCTTTAGGTGATGAACTTAAAGTTGGTGATAAAGTAGAAGGTAAGGTCGTTGTAATCGCTGATTATGGCGCATTTATCGAAGTTGCTGAAGGTGTTGAAGGTCTTATTCACGTAAGTGAAATGTCTTGGTCTACACACTTACGTAGCGCACAGGATTTCGTAAATGTTGGAGATAAAGTTAACGCGCAAATCTTAACGCTAGATCGTGAAGAACGAAAAATGTCTCTAGGTATCAAGCAATTGACTCAAGATCCATGGACGGATATCACAACGAAATACCCAGTTGGCTCTAAGCACAGTGGTATTGTACGTAACTTCACTAATTTTGGTGTGTTCGTAGAATTAGAAGAAGGAATTGACGGACTTATTTATATATCTGACCTTTCTTGGACTAAGAAAATCAAGCACCCAAGTGAATTCACAAATATTAGTGACACATTAGAGGTATTGGTATTAGAGTTGGATGTTGAAGGACGTAAATTAAGTTTAGGTCACAAACAAACAACAGATAACCCTTGGGATAAATACGAGGATGAATTCAAAGTTGGAACAAAACACACAGCTGCTATCGATGAGATGGTAGACAAGGGTGCGGTGATCAACTTTAATGATGACATCACAGCGTTCATTCCAAAGCGTCACTTAGAAAAAGAAGACGGTTCTGACCTTAAGAAAGGCGAAGAAGCAGAATTCCAAATTATTGAATTCAATAAAGAATTCAAGAAGGTGGTAGCTTCGCATATGGCTATTCATAAGGAAGAAGAGGCTAAGATTGTAAAGCAGGCGGCTAAGAAAGCTGCGAAACAAACTGAAGAAAGTAAAACTACTTTAGGCGATGCAAACTCAGCACTTCAAGCGTTGAAAGACAAGATGGACGGGAAGAGTTAATCTCGAAAATTTTTAGATAATTAAAAGCCTCTCAGCAATGAGAGGCTTTTTTTATTTGTGGCACCGTTTGTTTCGTTAAGCCACGACTTTTTTTGCTTTGCGTGACATATGCCTGCCGGCGCACGACTGTTCGGTTAAGATGAGCTAGACTGCATAAGCGCATAATGGACGACTGATCTGCTCTTGAACTTTGGTTAAAAATCACAATTCACCGCATCGAGCGTTCGTTTTTCAAATAAAACTCGTAATTTTACTTCCTGAATAGTAATTCAGAACCTTTATATGAGTCAAAAAGTGTTATTAAACGCAACAGAAGTGCACATCGCGCTTCATCGTTTGGCTTGTCAGTTAATAGAAAATCACGATTCTTTTTCCAACACTGTACTTGTAGGCATCCAGCCACGAGGGGTATTTCTTGCTGAACGTCTTAAATCTATGCTTGAGAGCGAGTATAAGGTCAAGGATGTACAATTAGGGTACCTCGACATTACTTTCTATAGAGATGATTTCAGAAGAGGTGACAAACCGCTTGAGGCAAATACCACGAACATAGATTTCATTGTAGAGGATAAAAAAGTTGTCTTTATTGATGATGTACTTTATACAGGACGAAGTATCCGTAGTGCTTTAACTGCAATACAGTCGTTTGGAAGACCCTTAGAGATTGAATTACTTACACTAATAGATAGACGTTTCAGTAGACATTTACCCATACAACCGGATTATCGCGGGAGACAAGTAGATGCGATTGGAGGAGAAAAGGTAAAGGTGTGCTGGAAAGAGAATGATGGCGAGGACGCAGTATATCTGATTAATAAATAGTTCTGAATTAGGTTCGGAATGATTAAATAGGGAAAATGAGCGAATTAAGTGTAAATCACTTATTAGGAATTAAATACATTACCGAAGGTGATATACAACTCATCTTTGAAACGGCAGATCATTTCAAGGAAGTGATTAATAGACCTATTAAAAAAGTCCCTTCGCTTCGTGATATTACAATTGCCAATCTATTTTTTGAAAACAGTACAAGAACGAGACTGTCTTTTGAATTAGCAGAAAAAAGACTGTCTGCAGACGTTATCAACTTCTCAGCTTCGTCTTCTTCAGTTAAAAAAGGGGAAACACTTATAGATACAGTTAATAATATTTTATCCATGAAGGTGGATATGGTTGTAATGAGGCACCCCAACCCTGGAGCAGGTGTGTTTTTATCAAAACATGTAAAAGCTTCTATTGTTAACGCGGGAGATGGTGCGCATGAGCATCCAACACAGGCTTTATTAGACACGTATTCAATTCGGGAAAGACTTGGTGACGTCGCCAAAAAGAAAGTGGTTATTGTTGGTGATATTCTACACTCTAGAGTCGCTTTATCAAATATTTTTGCGCTTCAAAAGCTTGGAGCTACAGTTAAGGTGTGTGGTCCTAAGACTCTTATTCCAAAGCATATAGAGAAATTAGGAGTGCAGTATGAGCCTAACTTGCGTAAAGCATTAGAATGGTGTGATGTGGCCAATATGTTACGGGTACAAAATGAACGGATGGATATTAGTTATTTTCCATCAACCAGAGAATATACGCAGCAATTTGGAATAAATAAAGATCTCCTAGATTCATTGAACAAAGAAATTGTTGTTATGCATCCAGGTCCTATTAATAGAGGGGTTGAAATTACGAGTGATGTAGCAGACAGCAAGCAATCTATTATTCTAGAACAGGTTCAGAATGGGGTAGCGGTGCGTATGGCGGTACTATATCTTTTGGCCTCAAAAATATAGCGCAATGAAGGTTGACAAACACGAGAATCATATAGTTTTAACAGACGAACGCGATGATATTGTTAGATTTGCGTCTTATTTAGAACACAAGGTCCCCGCTAGCTATGAGAATGATCATCTGGTGCTTGATTTACTGAAATATAGGAACCTTACCTTAGGGCAGCTTTTGCTTTTCTTAAAACTGTCTTCATATCAGCGTGGTGGGAAACACTCTTTTGTAATAGTTACTGAAGCAATCGAGATTGAAGATATTCCCGAAGAATTAGTTATTGTTCCAACGCTACAAGAAGCGGTAGATATAATTGATATGGAGGAAATTGAGCGGGATCTGGGATTTTAGTAAGCAGGTTTTAAAAGCAATATGGGTCATTTCGTTTAAATTCTATATTTCACACACACTGCACCTGGCGCCGCCCACTGAATACTGAATTATGAAACTAACCATCTTAGGTTGTCATGCCGCGACACCCCGTTGGGACGCAAGTCCAACGGCCCAAATACTACAGGTTAAAGGTCATACCTTTCTTATAGATTGTGGTGAAGGTACTCAGGTTCAGCTTCGCAGACACAAAATCAAATTCTCCCGAATCAAGCATATTTTCATTTCGCACCTGCATGGTGATCATTTCTTCGGACTCGTAGGACTGGTTTCTACGTTCAGGCTCCTTGGTAGAGAGGCAGGTTTACATATTTACGGACCAAAGGGTATTAAAGAGGCTATAACGCTTCAGTTGAAGCTTGGAAAGAGCTGGACCGACTATGATTTGTATTTCCATGAATTGGAAAGTTTGGAAACTGAAATATTATTTGAAGACGAAAAGATTTCAGTTAGCACCATTCCTTTAAAACATAGAATATACACAAATGGATTTATTTTTAAGGAAAAAGAAAGTGAGCGAACACTGGACATTAAGGCAGTGGAAGCAGCCAATGT
>JBLHGH010000205.1:0-3802 GCA_047615425.1 Candidatus Latescibacterota bacterium | reverse complement strand
AGTACTTTTTCCTCAGCATTTAGATGACGTTAACACGAACGCACTTACTAAGCTAATGGTAGATGCATTAGCTAAAAGCAAAGCGTGGAAAAAAATCAAGGATGCTGATACAGGGCATGTGAGTTCAGGACGTTTAGCGTATTGTCCGAAAACCATCTATCGAACAGAAATTGAAGTAGTTGCTCCCATTGGTCAGGTGGTAGATGTGTTAGCCGATAAGTCGTTAGAATATCTTGGCAGATGGAACAAAGAATTTATTCAAGGTTTTGTCTTGAAAGAGGTGAGCAAAACAGCTACAAAAAGTGAGTGGCTCATACACGTTCAGTATGCTACGCCAGGTCCTATTTCTAATCGCGAGTACGTCTACTATTTTTCGAGAGAATGGATAAGCGATTCAGAGGCCATTATTCTTTATTGCTCTGTTCAACATGATAAATCTGTACCAGCAGGATTTGAAAGATCGCTGCTTTACCCAACCGTTCATAGATGTCTTTCTACAGAAAAGGGAACCACAATTGAACACCTACTTGCAACCGACCTCAAAGGCAAACTGGGTTATTTTCAAGATGGTTTATTAAAAAGTGGTCTTGTGGATGCACACATCAGAGACCTTAACAGTCAGACAAAACTATTCAGAGAAATTGCTCAGTAGGCGTTATAATCTCCCGATTTTAAAACGCGCTTTGCTCGTTCCGTGGTTTCTTTCTCGAGGTCTTTTCTAAAACCAAAACGGTGCATTAAGCGAAGTACCTGAACTGGCAATAAACGCGGAGAAGAAATCAGCTCTACACAGGTAAAAACAGGGAAGAGGGTAATCACTTTGATTTTTTGACTCACGGAAGCAATTTTTGCCCATTTTTTGAAAGCAACAAATTTCTTGCTTCCGCTGTGGGGTGGGGGAACAGGCTCTGGTTGGTGACTGAGTGTTTGTATGAATGAGAACGTAAATAGCGTGATTAATGCTAGATAAACTCCATCAGTACCAAAAACCGCGTTAAATGCGTTTGCCAAAAGCCAAAATGTCAAAATAATGGGAACTGTTACCAACCCAACAGTTATATCCATTATCAAATACCAAATGGCCGAAATAACAAAAACTAGAAGCGCTCCATTTACAACAGTAATGATTGGAAATGCTTCAAATAGATAAGCGTCAGAAAATTCAACATAAGATGCTAGGGCAAAAAGCGAAAACACAATTGGCGCCATACATAATGTATGCAACAATTTGGATGTTTTCGTCTGATGGAAAACGGTGTAGAACGTACTCTGCCATTTCAAATCAAAAATTCTGACCTGTGCTTCTGGTATGGTGAGTAGATGCTCAACAATACTTGTTTTCGCTGTTTCCATATTATTAAATTGAATAGTGGAACAAACAAACTTATCGGATGTTTTTGATTTATATCAATTTACTTTTGTTAAAAGTTCTAAGAAATGCGCACAAAAGTTTCTCTTCCTCCTTATCCAGACGGATGGTACGCCGTGGGTCTATCCAAAGAAATTCCTTCTGGGGTTTTGGTGAACAGGCGTATTGGAGATGAAGAAATTGTACTTTTTCGAACAGAATCAGGAGTTCTGAATGCCATTGAGGCTTATTGCCCGCACCTCGGAGCGCACCTCGGACATGGAGGGACGGTTGAAGGAGAAGATATTAAATGCCCTTTCCACGGTTTCTGTTTTAACGGTTCTGGAGATTGTACAAAAACAGGATATGGCACAAAACCACCACCTACAGCAAAATCAAAAACATGGCAAGTAAGAGACAAGAATGGTTTTGTAATGCTGTATTACAGCAGTTTGCATGAAACACCTTTGTGGGAAATTCCGGATGTAAGTGCTGATGGTTGGAATGCTGTTTTAACCAAGTCGTTTGACATTAATAGCCACCCTCAAGAGACTACCGAAAATAGCGTTGATATAGGGCACTTTTCGGAAGTGCACGGATACACGGGAATCGAAGAATTGAAAGCGATGACTACAGACGGACCGTATTTAACCACTAAATATGCCATGCACCGACACGCTGGTTTTGTAGGCAGTAAAGAAAAAATCCGAGCGCAGTTTGAAGTTCACGTTCATGGGTTGGGATATAGCTTTGTTGAAGCAGAGGCTCCAAAATATGGCCTTGAATACAGGACGTTCGTATTGCCTACTCCAATAGGTGATGGAAAATTGAGGTTGACCCTCGGTTTACAGCTGAAGAAGATAAAGAATGCTTACAAAGTTAATCCTGTATTAGCATTGCTTCCTAAATCGTTGGTAAACATGATTATAGGCAAGGCTAGTTTTAATGGATTCTTAAATGATGTGAAAGAGGATTTTCACATATGGGAGAACAAAACGTTCATTGCACCACCCGCATTGGCAAAAGGCGATGGACCCATTGGCAAATATCGAACTTGGGCTAAGCAATTCTATCGAGAAACTACTAAGCTTAGTTCAGAGAAGACAGCCTAGCATAGTTTTTACACGGAAGTTTGATTAGGCTGCTGTGAAGATCAAACAAACTGATTCCCTCGAAAGATACCAGTACGTAAATAGATTACGTTTTTGAAGGATTGATTTGTGTCGAACATTCAATGCGACACAGAGGAACATACTACAATTCACAGAACACTTTCCAACAGAGGATAGCTGCAAGGAGCATTTTCGCGCACAAGGCGAGCATGAGGGCATCAAGTGCAAGCGATGTGCCGGGCAGCACCACTATTGGCTCAAGGCCAAGTGGCAATGGCAATGCAGTGGATGCGGTTTCCGCACCACATTGAAGAGCGGCAGCATCATGGAAGGCTCGAAGGTCAGTGTTCGCACCTGGTATCTGGCCATGGCCTTCATGAGTTTCAGCAAGAAGGGCATCTCAGCAGCAGAGCTGCAACGGCAGCTGGACCACCCCAAGTACGATACAGCGTGGCGGCTGTTGCACCGTATACGTGAGGCCATGGGAAAGAGAGATACACTCTACATGTTACAGGGCGAGGTGGAATTTGATAGGCTTACTCTTGCTGTTGCAAAATGCTACTGGTAATTTGCGGGGGAATCAGTTTTCTTTTTTTTTCTTTTTAAAATTCCAGCCGTCAGTAATAGCGTAACTAAAAGCGGCACCGAATAGTAAAGTTATAATACCAGCAAAATAGGGGATAAATTCAATCATTTTTCTGATTGTTTATAAGTTTCAAATAAATGCCAAAGGCTAAAATACTCGGAACCCAAAGCCCAATGAAAATAGCTTGATTTGAATTTCCACTAAAAAATAATACTTCGGAATATACCAACGAAAGAATAGCCGAAATAAAGAGTAATTTGTCTGTGAGTGTAAACTTCTTGAACATATTTTTAAATTACAATTCCTACTCATAAGGCTTTTCAGAATGCGCCCCGTTTTTTACAGTGGGTTCTGGTCTCCACTTTTAAAATTGAATATTTTTATTTCTTATCACATAATGTGGTGAGCCCTTAAGCTTTCGCAGCCCGTCTTTTTTTAAACTTTCCCATAACGATTTGCGGCTTGGCAAAGGTGGCGATTTTACCGCAAATGTTGATGCGGAGAACCAAAGTTTGATTTACCACAAATGTGTCTGCGGAATAAGAAGGGTAGAAGCACGCTCCATCCGTGCAGAGATCAATTGTAAACTGATTGTGTTTCATTCTACACGAGTGATCTGTTAGAAGACTCGCGCGGGGGTGTTTAAACAGATATTAATGGCATTTAAGCTAGTATTATTGATGACTTATGAAACGTTGGCCTGAAGAAAGAAATACTTAGTCTAGCTGGGTGGGAATGAGATTATTGCGAAGTCAC
>JBLHGH010000204.1:0-3826 GCA_047615425.1 Candidatus Latescibacterota bacterium | reverse complement strand
GCATTGAAACCATTCCGTTTTTACCAATTCAGTTTTATAAAAGTCATAAAATACTTTCCAAAGGAATCACCCACGAAGCACTATTTACTAGTAGCGGAACCACAGGAAGTGTTACTAGTAAACATTATGTTACTGATATCACTTTATATGAAAATAGCTTTCTAGCTGGTTTTCAAAAATTTTATGGTAGCCCGGAAGATTATGCAATTCTAGCCCTGCTTCCGTCCTATTTAGAGCGAGAAAATTCGTCTTTAGTGTATATGGTGAATCGCTTAATTAAAGATAGTGGACATATTGATAGCGGCTTTTATTTAGATGAATTACCTAAGTTAGCCAGGAAGCTAAACGAGCTCGAGGCAGCTGGACAAAAAACCTTGCTCCTTGGCGTTTCCTATGCATTATTAGACTTAATTGAGGCTCAAAGGTTCGACCTAAAGCACACCATTGTAATGGAAACTGGCGGAATGAAAGGCCGTCGAAAAGAAATGGTAAAAGAAGCGTTACATGCACAACTTAAAGATGGCTTTAGCGTGGATAAAATACATAGTGAGTATGGGATGACAGAACTATTATCGCAGGCCTACTCTAAGGGCGATGGGAAATTTATATGTCCGCCATGGATGAAAATTCTCATCCGTGACACAGATGACTCGCTGACCTTAGTTCAGGGCAAAACTGGCGGGATAAATATCATTGATCTGGCAAACCTTCATTCCTGTTCTTTTCTTGCTTCGGAAGATTTAGGCAAAGCACATGCAGACGGAAGTTTTGAAATTTTAGGTAGATTTGACACAAGTGATGTTCGAGGATGTAATTTAATGGTGTTGTAAATGACCCAATCAAAACAAGAAAATAATGGTTGCCTGCGGATCATAGTTCCTGTATTCCTAACTATTATTGGTTTTGCCGTAATCCGAAATTTCATTGATATTAATTATCTTCTAGCACTTATCATTGCGTTTTTAGGAGCCATTTTTCTGAGCTATAAGCTTCTAGGAAAACCTTCTGTCTCTTCCGCACTAATAACACTATTAGCAATTGGACTTGTGGTTGTTTTGTTATTCGTAGCGAAAACTTTTCTGCAATTCATTTTTGATATTCCCGAAACCAAAGTTGTAAATCTGGCTGATGAAAACGTGGAACGCGAAACGCGTATCCTAAACGAAGACAGCGTGTATCTTTATACAAGCAATCGGGTTTGGAAAGATTATTACGGCAGAAATTATGCTGGCCCATTATCAGTTCGAGATAGCGATTTTCAACGCTTACGATATAGTCAAAACGATTTCACCCCCTTGGACCATCTTAGTTATTGGGGGCAGCTATACGATTTGATGGATAAGCAGAACACATCTAGCCTTGATTTAGTCATGGAAACCTTTGACAAGATTCATGCAGAAAAGAAACTGAATCAAATGGAGTTTGCAGAAATGGTGGTAAGCTGTATTCAGGACATTCCATATGCCTTTGTTTTTGAAGAAGCCTGTATGCCCGCCGAATACTATGAATCCTCCATCGCAAAAGCTCTTGAAATCTGTCCAGAATGTTGTATTGGTAATATAAAATATGGGGTGCAAAACCCCGTATCTTTCATGCAGAATTTAAAAGGAGACTGTGATACACGTACCGTTATATTATATGCTATCTTGAAGTATTATAATTACGATGTAGCCATATTAAATAGTAATCATTATCTGCATTCCATTCTGGGACTAAATATTCCCGCTGCTGGTGATTTTAAAATATACAATGGTAAAAAATATATTGTTTGGGAAACCACCGCAGATGGATACAGCGCCGGACAGCTCCCGTATAACATGAAAAACTTAAGCCATTGGAACGTGGTCCTAACTAGTAAATAAGCTTATGAATTCACAACTTTTTACACTCGCTCTTTTAGAAATAGCACTATCTATTGTTATATCGGTTGCCATCATTTTAATATCCTATAAACTGCTAAAAAGATGGTTTTTTAAATCTCAGGACATTGGTAGTGATAATTTAGCCTTCACCATTTTCACTTCGGGAATTATCCTTTCTATAGGTATCATTCTGAGTGAAATTTTGCCATCAATTACAAACGTGGTGAGATTGTCTATTAGCCAAACTCAAAGTATTGATATTGGAACTATAGCCACCTATTCTGGCCTATATCTTTTTATCGGATTTTTAGTGGCACTTCTAATAAACGCTGCCGTTTTCTTCCTTTTCTCCTTGCTTACGAGAGGGGTAAACGAGTTTAAGGAAATTCAGAACAACAACCTTGCAGTGTCCATTTTGGTAGTGGCAACACTCATTAGTATTACCCTCATCGTAAAAGATAGCATTGCATTACTTATAGGCTCATTGCTCCCTTATCCCGAAGCAACTAATTTATTTTAATCATAGTAAGTAATAAATCGCACCAACGCATTTTACATCTAAACATCACTATTATGAAACATTGGATTGTCTTATTTATAATTGCCATCACTGGTTCACTAACTGCTCAAAAGCACGTAAATCTCAAAAAAGGTTTCGCAGCTGAAGGCTATGATGTTGTTGCCTACTTTAGCAATGAAGCGCTAAAAGGTGACAAGGAATTTACGGTAGAATTTGAAGGTGTGTCATATAAATTTTCTTCGGAAGAAAACAAACAAACCTTTATCGTTAACCCGTCTAAATATGTTCCACAATATGGCGGTTATTGTGCCTATGCTGTTGGACTAAAAAATGAAAAGATAGGAGTGAATCCAAAAACCTATCAAATAATAGATGGCAAACTGTATCTTTTTTATAACAGCTTTGGGGTAAATACCTTGGAAAAATGGAACGAAGAGGGCGCAGGTAAATTAAAGCAAAAAGCAGATTTGAATTGGAATCAAATCATTCAAAATTAAACTGCTTTAATGATAAACTTGTTCTTCTTACCCCGTTGAACCAAAATAAAACGGTCATTAATCAAATCACTTTCTTGAATCAGAAAACCTTCCTGAACCTTAACAAAATTAACTGAAACCGAATTCTCCTTCAGGGCTCTTCTTGCTTCTCCATTCGACTTTAAAAAACCTGTTTTTTCTGCTAAAGCACCAATAATATCTAGGCCTGAAACGAATTCAGATCTTGGTAATTCCGCCTGTGTAACACCTTCGAAAATGCTTAAGAACATTTCCTCGCTAACATTTTTTATGTCCTCTGCAGCCGTTTTACTGAATAAAATGTTTGAAGCTTCTTCCGCTCTAGCGAATGCCTCTTCACCATGTACCGTTAAGGTAACTTCTTTCGCCAAGCGCTTTTGTAAGCTTTTTTTATGTTCCTGTCCTTGATGCTCTGAAAGAATTGATTCAATTGTTTCTTGATCTAAAAACGTAAATATTTTGACATACTTTTCGGCATCAGCGTCTGAACTATTCAACCAATACTGGTAAAACTTATACGGCGAAGTTCGTTTGGCATCCAACCAAATATTACCGCCTTCACTCTTTCCAAATTTACTACCATCACTTTTCGTTATTAGCGGGCAGGTCAAGGCATATCCTTTTCCTCCTCCAATACGTCGAATCAATTCGGTTCCAGTAGTAATATTTCCCCATTGATCGCTTCCTCCCATTTGAAGGCTACAATTGTAGTTTTGAAATAAATGTAAAAAATCATATCCCTGAACTAATTGATAGGTAAACTCTGTAAAAGACATCCCTTCGGTGTCTTCACCAGCTATTCTGTTCTTTACAGAATCTTTTGCCATCATATAATTAACTGTGATATGCTTACCAATATCCCGAATGAAATCCAGAAAGGAAAACTCCTTCATCCAATCGTAATTATTCACCATCAGTGCTTCATTCTT
>JBLHGH010000203.1:0-3846 GCA_047615425.1 Candidatus Latescibacterota bacterium | reverse complement strand
AATAATTTCACATCTTCAACAGTAGGGTACACCGCTGTCCATTTTTCAGAATTAAAGTTCCAAAGCGGAGGCATATCAACAATTAGATTTGGAAATTTATCAAGCACCCAGTCATAGCGACCCGAAAGATCCACCGGACAACGTCGAAAAATAATTTGAAAATCTTCGGCTCTTCCTTCCAAAGTGATTTGCGTTGCGAAATCATCTAGATACCCTGGATCATAAGGTGACGTTTTTACATCATCTCCAGAAAAACAAATTAGCATCTTATTTTCGTCTAGCCCATACTTTCTGAAGAATTCGTCCTTATCATAAATATTCTTTGGATCCTTATAAAACTCGAATTGCGGTGTACCAGTAATGAGAATTTGATCTAATGGGATGTCGGGATAAAAGGCATGTAATTCTTCTTTCATATAGTCTGACCAAACCAAATAGGCATCAGATCGTAATGCCAGTCGCGCTTTTGGGATGTTATCCCAAGAATAGATTACTGTGCTCGTTAAAATTCCCAGATCACTGGCGGCTTTAAAAATAGTAGGTGCCACGAGCGCACGTTGGTGGGTGCAAAAAATACGGGTGGGGGCTGCAGCCTTCAATATAGTGATGATCTCTTGATAGAAGGGGTTCTTCTGAAGCGCCAATTCATAATACAACTCTAGGGCCTCAATATGCCGATATGACCTTACGGATCTTGCAGATAATTGAATAGCCGCGTAAAATATTTTAAGTTTTAAAGACTTATGACTGCGTTTCCAAAATTTAAGAATCGTCGGGTTCTCAACGTGCTTTGCATTAAATCGAAGTCTTGATAAATGAATAAGTTCGCGTAAAAATTTTTCACGAATGGATTCTGTAAACTTTGGAATAACAACTGAGGCTTTAATATCAACTTGTCTAGAAATATGTGAAAGCGTATCGTCATCAAAATTATGAAAAAGGGATACCTCCATTTCGCTATTTTTGAAAACATCAGAGTAAAGATAATTCTTGATGCCAATACCATCCGGAACTAAAAGCAGTATACTTTTCATTAATTTAATTTATACTTAATATAAATATTATCAGTTTCAAGAGCATTTATAGCCATCTTTAAATCTACGAACGAATTAAATAACGTTGTTGTATGTGGCTTGTTGCGTGTTTAAGCAACTAATTTAGGAAATACAAAACGTTATTTATTTTCAGTTTCCATTTTTATATGATTCAATACTCGTTTATGTATTCTATGAACTATAAAGTCAGGCTATGTTTTCCAGTAGATTTCCGGCGTAATATCTACTTTATAAAAAGTTGTTCCTTCTAATTCAGTTTGATTTTCTCGAATTTTGGTCAATTTAAACTGACCCTTGTATGTTTTAAAATATAAGCACGTTACAGGTTTCGTGTTTTTAAAATTGCTTCCGCTTTATCCCAGTCTTCCTGTGTATCAATATTGACAAAGGTATTTGGGTTTGATTCTATATATGAGATGCTATTTCCAAAAAACGAATTTTTATTCATAAGCACATCTGTTTTGGTAATATAAATAGCGCCATCCCTTATAAAAGCATCGGGTAATTCTTGTCTCCGTTTTATGATTTCAGTATCTCCGGTTGCAATCATTAAAGTGTCATTGCGTACTTCAAAAACCCAATGCGGATTGTATTGATGAGGTACTTTTTGCACTGAAATCAGACTATCACTCTGTTTACTTTTGAATTTTAAAATAGCCGCATCAATATCTTCTGAAGAACGAAAAGGTGTTGTCACTTGGAGCAAACATACGGCATCAAATTTCTGACCCTTCTTTTCAAGTGCTTCCAAGGCATGTTGTACCACTTCCAAAGAACCAGCGGCGTCCGTCGCCAATACATCCGGGCGATTGAAGGGTACGATAGCCCCCATGTTTTCTGCTAGATGCCTCAGTGTAGCATCTTCTGAAGAGAAAACAACCGCATCTAATAAAGTAGCGCCCAAAGCGGCGTCTACCGTGTGCTGCAGCAATGGCTTTCCGCCCAATTCCTTTCGGTTTTTGTCCGGAATTCCTTTACTTCCTCCACGTGCAGGTATGAGTCCTAAAATTCGCATCAATAGGTAATGGTTTTATGAAATCGAAGTTCAATAGTTGCTAAAATATCGGCAATTCGCTTCCCGCTATTTCCATCACCATAAATGGTACTCCGTGTTTTGTTTGGTGTTGCTAATTGATGCTCAATCGCTTGTTTTATATCGGCTTCTGTATATGAAACATCAATCACATTATCACCACGTAGTCTTCTATTTTGTCGTGTTCCTATATTTACTACAGACACTCCTAAAAAGGAACATTCCCGAATCCCCACACTAGAGTTTCCTATGAGACATTTACTATTGAGCAATAATTTCAAGAAATCATTAGGCTCCATATTTTTAAAGAAACGAATGTATTTTGGATTTTCTTTTTCTCGATACGACCGAATTCCGTTAGAGGTGCCATCGGCGCCTGCATCTACATTTGGCCAAAACCAAAAAGTAGGTATTTTCAATTGATCTACCACTCGAAGCGTTTTTAGCACATCTTCTTTAGCGGCGCTATACTCTGTAGTTACCGGATGTTGCATTACAACTAAGTAATCTCCCGAAGGAGAAAATTGTGCTCCCACGCCACCGTACTTTTCAAACGGATCAAAATCTAAGCTTGGCGATGCAGCAACTTGGGAAGCAATGTCGATAGACGGACAACCTGTATTAAAAACATAGGCTGCATCCTCGCCCATCTTGATAACGCGGCGTTCGGCATCTTCCGAAGTAACAAAATGAATATCCGCTAACTTCGTGTTGGCATGTCTTACTTTTTCATCAATGTTCCCAGTGACCTCACCACCTTGAAGATGGATTAGCGGAATGTTTTGATACGCAGCGGCAATGGATGTAGCGATAGTTTCAAAGCGATCTGCAATTGTCAATACAGCATCAGGTTCTAAATTGTAGAAGACATTAGCAAGTTCCATGACACCCAAACCTGTTGTTTTGGCCATCGCGGTTTTGTTCTCACCCTCTAAAACCATAAACACTTTTTCGTTTACAACAAAACCATCTTTTTCAATAAAACTTAGTGCATTCCCGTAGCGATCCAAAAGCGCCGAACCTGCAACTACAAGTTGTAACTCTAAATCGGGATGATCCTTGATAGCTTGCAAGGCGGTTTTCACTCTACTGTAGGAAGGGCGCGCTGTAATGACCGCACATATTTTTCTTTTTTTATTCATAATAAATCATTCTCGTTCAAAAAATCCCATTGTTCCATATCTCTTGACAATGCCTTACCAATAATCACTTCATATTGGCTAGCATCAATTCCATAACCCTTAGGTTTTTTCGCTTCCAAATCGGAAAACTGAAGCAGATGCCCTTTAGTCAATGCCTTATTTACGGCAAGCGACTTTTCAAATATATTCTTCAACTCTAAAAACCGATTGTTATTACTTTTATCTATTGGGTTTTCTATTGCTTCGGAAATGAGGTGAACACTCGCTACTAATATTTCAGTTTCTTCCAGCGTTAACGATGATGTAACATCTGGACCAAACTCATCGCGACTAAACACTACATGAAATTCCAATATTTCTGCACCCAAACTCACCGCTGCTATTCCTGTAGCAATCTTAGCAGAATGATCAGAAAAACCAACGGGCACATTATAACGGTGCTTCAACTCTTGTATGACATTCAAGCCGTAGTCTTTTGACTGGGTGGGATAACTAGTGGTACACTGTAACAAAGAAAATTGAGCGTTGTGGCGTTTCAGAAAATGAACCGTAGCATCTAACTCTTCGAAAGAACTCATCCCGCTGGAAATGATAATGGGTTTTCCTGTTTCGATTA
>JBLHGH010000202.1:0-3893 GCA_047615425.1 Candidatus Latescibacterota bacterium | reverse complement strand
CCCCCATTAAAAGTCCTCCAGCCGATCCGCCTGAGGCATATAGATGTTCTTCGGAAGTATATCCTTCAGCAATTAAGAACTTAGATACATCCACAAAATCCGTGAAGGTGTTCTTCTTTTTGAGTAGTTTTCCATTTTCATACCACTGCCTTCCTAAGTACTCACTACCGCGAACATGCGCAATAGCATAGATAAAGCCTCTGTCTAAAAGACTAAGTCGTACTGTTGAGAAATATGGATCAATTGTAGAGCCATAAGAACCGTAGGCATATTGAAGCAATGGGTTACTTCCATCCAACTCGATTCCTTTTTTATACACCATTGAAACAGGAATTTTGCTCCCATCAGCCGCTGTAGCCCAAACACGTTTCGACTCGTAGTTATTTTTATCAAATTTTCCCCCGAGTACTTCGGTTTCTTTCATGATAGTCTTTTCCTTAGTCACCATATTGAAATCGATGGTAGACGCAGGGTTGGTCAATGAATTATAGCCATATCGCAAGATTTTGGAATCGAATTCCGGATTCATCATGGTATAGGCGGTATAGGTTTCACTTTCAAAAGGCAAATAATAAGCATCTGTATTGTCCCAACGCTGAATTTTAACCTTATTAAGCCCATTATCGCGCTCACTAATCACAAGATATTCCTTGAATATATCGACATCTTCTAAGAGCACATCATCTCTATGAGGGATAACCTCCAACCAATTTTCGTGTTCAGTGGCCCTTTCCGACGTTTTCATCAACTTAAAATTAGTTGCCTTGTCTTTATTGGTTAAAACATAAAAACTGTCCTCATAGTGCGAAATATTATACTCGAGCCCACGAATACGTGACTGAAACATTTTGAATTCGTCATCTGGGGTATTTGCATCTAGTATTTGATATTCTGAAGTTAGCGTGCTATAACAGCCAATCACTAAGTACTTATGGGACTTCGTTTTATAAATATAAGTCCCGAAGGTTTCGTCTTCTTCAGTAAAAATCAAGGTGTCTTTGTTTGTGTCGATTCCTAATTTGTGTTTAAAAATCTGATTAGAACGTAACGTTTGATCATCCTTTCGCGTATAGAACAAGGTTTCGTTATCATTTGCCCATGTAGACCCACCTGTGGTAAGTGTTATAGGTTTCTGCTGAACTGTTCCTGATACTAAATCTTTGATATAAATAGTATACTTCCTTCGGCTAACCGTATCAACTCCGAATGCCACTTTGGTGTTATCTGGGCTCACATTAATCCCGTTCAAGTTATAATACGAATGTCCTTCGGCCATTTCGTTTACATTGAACATAATCTCTTCGTCAGCAAGTAAGGTTCCTTTTTTACGCGTATAAATTGGGTAATCGTTTCCAGTTTCATATCTGGTTATATAGTAATATCCATTATAGAAATACGGCGTAGAACTGTCATCCTCTTTAATTCGAGCCTTCATCTCTTCGAAAAGATCCTTCTGAAAATCTTTTGTGTGCGCTGTCATCTTATCATAGTAATCATTTTCACGCTCTAGATAATCAATTACTTCTTTGTTTTCGCGCTGATTAAGCCAGTAGTATTCATCCTGACGCACATCGCCATGGATTTCTAAATTTTTGGCAATCTTATCGGCTATAGGTGGGTTGATTTTCATAGTAGGTTCTGTGGGTTCTTTCGTATTACATGAAGCACATAAAACAAGCGTAGAAAGCAAATAAGCAACTAAATTTTTCATGTGACAAAGGTTAATTAATAACTCCGCAAAGTAGTAAATTTGCAAGAAAGATAAAACACAAAGTTATGTTTGGAGATTTAATAGGAATGATGGGTAAATTAAAAGAAACCCAAGAAAAAGTTGCAGAAACAAAGACAAGGTTAGATACCGTTTTGATAGACGAACAAAGCAGTGATGGACTCCTAAAAATAACGCTTACGGCGAATAGGGAAATTAGGAAAATTACAGTGGATCCTAGTTTAATGAAAGATTCAGAACAACTGGAAGACTATTTAATACTAACGCTTAACAAGGCGATTTCAAAAGCAACAAACATTAATGAAGCTGAATTAGCTGCTGTTGCCAAAGAGGGAATGCCAAACATCCCAGGAATGGACTTATTTAAATAAGACTCGTTCTTCTTGGTAATAGTCCCTCTTCAAAACTATCGTGATGCTTCGTATCGCTATTATTCTTCATCTTGAATCCATCAAAAAAAAACGTTCTTGGAGTAGAAGAAAGAGAAGTAATGTAGTTCCCTACTGCACCAAAATTAAAAAGTGCCTTTAATTATTCAAAGTCATTTTTCTAAATATAATTTTTTAGTAATTCGCAGAAGAAATCATGCATTTGATCTGTGTAATCTAAATGGGTTACAACACGTAACTTACCTTGCCCCATATTGCTTATTTTAACTCCTTTTACGGCTAAATCGGCTATAAATTTCTCTTCTAAATGTCCTTCGGCTAAGTAAAAAATAACAATATTGGTTTCTGTAGGTTCCACTTTGGACACATAATTAATTGCCTGCAAGACTTCAGCTAGTTCTTTCGCTTTTTTATGGTCTTCTGCTAAGCGCGCAACATTATTCTCTAAGGCATATAAGCCAGCTGCCGCCATAAAACCAACTTGGCGCATTCCACCACCTAAAACTTTTCTAATACGAATGGCCTTATCCATGAGTGCTTGTTTCCCTAAGAGTACTGTGCCTAGAGGAGTCCCTAAACCCTTACTGAAGCATATGGAAATAGTGTCGAAAAGCTGACCGTAATCCTTTGGGTCTTCATTCTTAGCAACTATAGCATTCATCAATCTTGCACCGTCTAAATGCAGCCCTAACCCATGTTCATCGCAAGCCTTTCTAATTCGTTGTATTTCGTCAAAACTATAACAAGCTCCACCTCCTTTATTTGTAGTATTCTCAAGGCATACTAAAGAGGTTAGCGGACTATGGTAAAAGTCTGGCGGGTTGATATTTTCAACTACCTGTTGCGCGCTGATCATTCCGCGATCACCATCTACTAGCTTACAGGAGACCCCACTATTAAAAGATACACCGCCACCTTCATAATTATAAACGTGGGCCCATTTGTCGCAAATTAGTTGCTCTCCTGGCTGTGTATGTAATTTAATTGCCGCTTGATTGGCCATACTACCAGTAGGAAAAAACAGGGCAGCATCCATACCAAACATATTCGCTAGTTTGTGCTCCAGGGCATTCACGGTTGGGTCTTCCTTATAAACGTCATCGCCAGTTTCGGCGCAAATTATTGCGTTTAACATGCCCTTTGAGGGCTTAGTTACTGTATCACTGCGTAAGTCAATATTCAATGGTTGAATTATTTAATGGGTTAATGATTTAATGAGTTGTATAGCTGCATGAATTAATCGTCGTCCATACCAATATAGCATTGAAAACTACCTATGGGACTCCCATCCGGTATTTTAGGAGTTGTTATCATAGTAAATTTTTCTGGAGCCTTTCTGAAATCTTGAATCTCTCTCAATAATTGTTTCTGAAAATCATCGCCCTTCTTAAAGTTATTTATCAAAATATCTAATTCTGAATGCACTATAGCATTCACCTGAAAAGAAGTTTTTTTATGAGATAATAGATGAAAAACTCGTTGCAATGTAACATATCCAATAGTTCTATCAACCTCGGCGACGTAACTTAAATCACTCTTTCCTCTTCTAATTAGACCAGCGGCATCAAATATTTCTTGCAACATAGCTCTAAATCCAAGCGTATTAGGGTCCATTGATTTCTGCTGAATTAATCGATTAGCTCGCTCCGGATTTAACAATAATTCTAGTGTCATATTGGAAGCAGTTGCCACTGCGCCTAAGGCATCAAAGGCAACTCCTGTATCACTTTTAAACGATTCTCTAGATCGCAAATAGCCAAAAGCTCTTGGAGGGA
>JBLHGH010000201.1:0-3906 GCA_047615425.1 Candidatus Latescibacterota bacterium | reverse complement strand
AAGGTCTTTAGGTTTGAGCTTAGAAGCTTCGGGAATATTGAGCCCCTCTTCTGGAATTTCATCGAAAAAAGCACCTTCGTCGTCTGGCAGTGGAAGGCCTTTAATCTTTGTTAAGACAGGCTTTGGCTTTCCTCTAAACAAATCTTCCTTCCGACGTAAACGTTCTTCCCCACGCCAACTAAAACCAGGTAGCGTTCTTGCGTTCTCTGGAAACTTAGAAGGCGGATATAGCTTTCCTTTTCCTTGTTTTATAAAACGAATGCCCTGTATTTCTTGTTCAAAAAGGTACATTTGAATGGAGCTCGAAGTTGTGCTATTGATACCTACCAAATTCTCTTCTTCGTTGCGAGAAAAGAAAATTACCTCTGCATTTCGATTAATGTTAACAGTGTCTAGCTGGTTATTAGTAAAGAGTCCGATTAATCGTTCTCCACTTACTTGGTTATATCCATCTAGATCTTTTTGTACAAGAAATGCGTTGTTAAAGACCTTTAAAGTGTCTAATTTTTCAGTGACGGAATTCGAAAGAATATGTATGGTGTCTCCGGTCATCTGACTCTCACCGCTCCATAATATTGGATCACGAAGTAACTTGGTAATCCCTTGTTTCTGATTGACGAAAATTGAATCACACATCCCACTGGTAGGATCTTCACCGGGTAGTCCTTTTTTAAACATGCGAGCGCGATAATAGCCTCGTAAGACCCTGTTTTCAGATTTCCCAGTTATACGCAGTGTGTCTGCATGTACATAAATAGAATCCTTGTCTCGCAAGGTGATAGCAACAGCGTGCTTCGTGATAAAAACGGAATCTTTTTCTCGGTATACTTCGGCATAATGTCCTCTAATAATGCTTTTGTTGACCGTGTCTAGTATCTTAATATTATTGGTGGCTGAAGCAAAACTCCTGTTCCTGTCAAAATAAATGCTGTCACCATATAAAATTCGATTATTATAATCTACTCTAGAGTTTTTTACAAAATAGCCAGTATCGCCGCGGGTGTCATAATATCCGCGTTCACAATATACCGTGCTAGTTTCACTCACGATTGTAGATTCGCCATATAAATACGCGCCTCCTGTTTCAGAATAGAAGTCTAATTGCTCGCTGTTAACGGTGTATTTCGGATTCCTAATTTTTACGTTGGAAAGAAATTGGTATTTTTTACTTTCGGCGTAGTATCTGCCAATTCTGCTGGTTAAGGTGCTTGCTGTATCAATAACGGTACCGCCAGATCGGTAGTATGCCTGTTGTTTTATTCGATCAAAATAAAGGGTGTCTGTTCGCAGCGTAGATTGCGGATTCTTCATAAAGACATCGCCACTAGCAAAGGCAAATTGCGTATTGCCGTTATACTCGGCGTACTTAGAAGTCATGTTGACCGTATCTGCTTGGGAGATACGTACATTTCCATAGGCTTTTACAAAATTATCCTTGAGATATACATAGGCTTGGTCGCACCACATTTCAACCCCTTCATGGACAATGTAAACCTGTCCTGTGTTGTCCTTTGTGTAAATTACGGCATCTGGAAGCTCTTCCTTGATTTCGAGGTAGCCCGATTTAATATCTACTTTTTGTTTTTCTTGTGCGAAGGTTATACTTCCGAAGAAAACAAAGAAGAGTAGTAGTTTAATATGGACATGGACTGCGTTCAACCCGATATATAGATTTTTAGTATGAATTAATAACGCTGTCAATAATGAAAACGTCTGTTACCTATGAATGGTTTGCTTTCTGTCTGGCCCAACCGAGACAACTTTGATAGGAATCTGCAATTCCTTTTCTAAAAAGTCAATGTACTCGTTTAGTTCCTTGGGAAATTGACTCGGATCTGTCATTTTCGTTAAATCTTCAGGCCAACAAGCAAATTTTGTATAAACAGGTGTTACGTTTTCTGGCTCAATATTATAAGGTAAATGTTTGATTGTTTCCCCTTTATACTTGTAAGCTGTACAGACTTCTAAGCTCTTAAATCCTGAAAGGACATCACCTTTCATCATCATCAATTGTGTCACACCATTTACTTCACAGCTATAGCGCAATGCCACCAAATCTAACCATCCACATCGCCTAGGGCGACCTGTAACGGCGCCAAATTCACGTCCTATTTTAGCCATTTCAAGGCCTACATTGTCAAATAGTTCGGTAGGGAATGGCCCTGAGCCCACGCGCGTGGTATATGCTTTAAAAATCCCGTAAACGTCTTTTATTTTGTTTGGGGCAATTCCAAGACCGGTGCAGGCTCCAGCAGCCGTGGTGTTGGATGAGGTTACAAATGGGTATGTTCCAAAATCGATATCTAGCAAAGAACCTTGTGCGCCTTCAGCAAGAATGCTTTTCCCTGCTTTGATAGCTTGATTTAAATATTCTTCACTATCAATAAAGGTGAGTTCCTTAAGGCGTGTTACGGCCTCGAAGAATTCTGTTTCCATGTCTACTAAATCATACTGCACATCTACATTGTAGAAGCTAATCATAGCTTCATGCTTATTTGCTAGTGCGCGGTATTTTGTTTTCCAATTGGAAAGCTCCAAATCTCCAACTCGAATCCCATTTCTCCCCGTCTTATCCATGTATGTTGGGCCAATTCCTTTTAAGGTTGAGCCTATTTTCGCCTTTCCTTTGGATGCTTCAGAAGCGGCATCCAGTAATCTATGGGTTGGTAGGATGAGGTGTGCTTTTCGTGAAATGATAAGTTTTGCTTTATAATCAATATTGAATTGATCCAATCCTTCTAACTCTTTTACGAAAACTACGGGGTCAATTACAACGCCATTTCCAATAACATTTATTGATTTGTCATGGAAAATACCAGATGGGATTGTACGTAAGACATGTTTTATTCCGTCAAATTCAAGCGTATGACCTGCGTTTGGACCGCCTTGAAAGCGCGCTATAATATCGTAGTTCTTTGCAAGTACGTCAACGATTTTGCCTTTTCCTTCGTCGCCCCATTGTAATCCAAGTAGTAAGTCTACTGCCATAGTTTTTAAGAATTGGTGTCCTGAGATTTTTCAGGAGTATTTTTAGTTCCGTAGAAATATAAAGAGTGGTGTGAAATTTTAATATCGAATACCTCCTCGATGGTTTTTTTGATTGTCTGGATTCGCGGGTCGCAAAATTCAATCACCTCACCATTAGATAGAATAACGTGATCGTGTTGTTTGTCAAAATAAGATTTTTCGTAATGCGCCTGATTCTGTCCAAACTGATGTTTTCGAACCAAGGTGCATTCTAGTAGAAGCTCTATTGTGTTGTAAAGCGTTGCGCGGCTAACACGGTAGTTCTTGTTTTTCATCTTTATGTTCAATGACTCAATATCGAAATGGTCACTGTGATCATAAATTTCTTGGAGTATAGCGTATCGTTCGGGCGTTTTACGGTGCCCGTTTTCCTCTAAAAATGTCGTAAAAACATTTTTGACAATAGCCTGATTGCTTGTATCCGTTTTCGAACTCATAACAAGGGGTAAAGTTACTCAAATTATGTGCGTGTAACTTTATCAATTCCGTTTATTTTTTTTATCTTTTTCACCAAGTTGTCAAGAATTATTTTGTTTTTAACTACAACCATAATCTTGCCTATGAATACTCCGTCATTACTGTCGAAATGAACGCTTTTCATATCAATATTGAGGTTGTTAGAAACAATCTTGGTCACTTCATTTACTAATCCAATAGTGTCAATCCCTGTAATGTTTAATTCTGCTTTGAAATCCTGTTTTGTGGAGTCAATCCACTTGGCTTGAATTACCCGATAGTTATAATTGCTTTGAAGTTGTAGGGCATTTGGACAGTTTTTTTTATGCACTTTAACACCTTCATTCACTGTGACAAAACCAAATACAGAGTCACCCGGAATTGCATTACAGCAATTCGACATTTTATAATCTAGTTTAGCTT
>JBLHGH010000200.1:0-3950 GCA_047615425.1 Candidatus Latescibacterota bacterium | reverse complement strand
TGTAGCCAACTTACTCTGAAAACCAAGCACTAATTCATTCGATGACCATTTTTTGCCATCGTAATGATGAAGCCCTTCGTATGAAGTTAGCCATATATCATCATCTGCTAGAAAAAGAATGTCATATGTCCCATTTATCCGGGTGAGACTATCTGGCAATTCAAGAGAGGACCAATTGCCTTTAGGATCAACTACGGCAATAGATCCGGTTGATGTTCTTCCCATTCTGAAAAACAGTTTTCCATTACGGCCCTTGTGAATTCCTTTAATAGAGTTAGCCTCTATGGTGTTGTTTGAGGAAATACTTGTTGATCGAATAGTACCATTATCACTTACAGACAAATAGATATTGTTACAAAACCAACGTTGGTTTTGAGTGTCTATGTAGTAATACGAGTCTTCATTAACTATAATATCATCCATTGCTAAAGTTTGTATATCGGTGTAGGTATTCCAAGTACTGTTGTTTAATTGAAAAATCATACCTTTCACACACAAGTAAACATTGCTGTCTATATCTTCTACAAACTGCATACGATCAGCTCCACTGCCGTGATTGTAAACTTCCCAATTAGTTCCATCATACCGTGCAGTTTTAGTCAAGTCTCCTCCGAAAAACAAATCCCCTGACTTGCTAAAAAACAGTTCGGCATTACGGTAACCTTGGAGTGAATCGTCTTTTGAAATGTGAGACCAAGAATTGTTTTCGAATTTATGTACACCGACTGCGGTACCTGCAAAGACATCTCCATCATTATTAATTTCAATATCCCACACTCTAAAAAAGAATTCTCCAAGCTCAGTCTTACCATACTTCGACCAATTCTGGCCTTTTTTGTGAAAAATACCTTCTGAAGAACCGATCCATAAATCGCCATTGGAAGCTACTTCTACATCAAAAAATTGTAGTGTATTTACATTGGTTGTTAAAGCTGCAGGGATTACCACATCGTTTACATCTGAACCATCAAATTTTCCAATAGTTTGGTCCGTGCTCAAATAAATATCGCCATTTGGTGCTCCGGTTATGGAGCTGATGTGATTATTCGCAAGTTTAGAATTTCGGTTAGTGAAAGTAGTTTTTTCAAGCGTAGTTTTATTCATAACAACAAGACCATAATCTGTTGCCATTATCAATTCACTGCCATTGTCAACCAGATCATTAATTTTTTGAGGGCTTTGGTGGGGAACCCATTCTTGAGCGTTAGCAGTATAAGAAAAATTTAGTGCTGTTATTAAGAAGAGAGATTTTAAAATATTCATGGTTGTTATCTTTAAATTGTAGTTGCAAAAATGGTTGTTTCTTAAAAAATAGCCATCACGTCCAGGGGTGAAAGCTGTAATTTTTGCACTAATATGTTAATTCTAAACAGCTATACTACAGAATTAGAAATCCTAATTGCTTCTAGCAGTAGGGTTATTTTTTTGTACTTTGATTCCTTTATTTCGAAGTATTCATACATCCTCCGCAAGGATGAACCGATTCCGTCGATACTCTTGTCTGCCTTTTCGGATATTTCTTTATTGGAAATTGCAGGGTCATCGAGCAGTATATTTAAGACTTTCCAATCCGTTTCATTTAATTTTCTATCCAGTCTGGTTTCTAATTTCTTTCTAGATAATTCAAACTTATGGTAATCAACGAGTAATTCTTTATTTGCAATTCTCTTAAGCTTTTCTATTTCATCTAATAGTAAATCTCGTTTTGCTTTATTTTTCTTGATTCGAAAACGGTAGTAGAAAAATAAAATTAGGATAATTATTGCACCAATCAGAACAAGAGAATAAACTAATTTAAGTTGTCTCAATTTTAATTGAGCTTCACGTTTTTCTGCCTCTAATCGATTATCAAATAGCTTAGCATTGTAATCGGCTCGTAACGCTTCTCTAACCATTACAGTCTTATTCTCCTCTATTAGAACACTATCTGAATACAGCAAATATTGCTCATTCATTTCCAGTGCTATTTCGAAGTTTTCTTGTTTTTTGTAGCATTGATATAAGAGTTGAAACAATGCAGATTTATGTGACTTATTGCTCCCATTAAGGATTGGTTCTTTTAATGCTTCCGCGATACGATAAGCATGCTCTGAATCTGAATCTAAAATTAGTTTGGCTTTAAGAAGTTTAGAAGATATTATTTTATCATTATTGCCTAGATCAGTGAGGATTTTCAATCCCTCTTCAATCATTAGAAGAGCACTATCAGGGTTCCCGGTGCCCTCATGGAATAACGCTAGGAGATAAAAATATTGTGGAAGGTAATATAAATCGTTTTTTGCTTTTAAAATCGGGTATGCTTTCTGAAAATGCTCTCTGGCAATTTTAGTGCGTCCAGTTTTAGTGTAAATGTTAGCCAAATTTAACCAAAGAAACCCAGCTTTTTCGTCCGCTCCTTCTTTCGTATAAATAGTTAAAGCCTCTTTATAGTTTGGTAAGGCTAATTCATATAACTCTATGGAGTAGTAAATTCCCGCAATGTTGTTTAGAACATCAGCCACCATTAACTTATTTTTTTGTGCTTTAAATAAGGTTAAAGCTTCTCTGTAATAATTTAGAGCAGATTGAAAGTCACCTTTGTCTTGAAATAGTGCGGCAATGTTATTTTTTGTAGATGCTATTCCATTGTAATTATTCAATTCAGTGTAAATGGGTAATACTTCTTGAAGCACAGCATTTACACTATCTAATTTATAGCCAAGCATATAAAAAACAATTGCTTTCTCATTTAGTGCCAGGGCTTCTTCTTTTCGGTTCCCCAATTGTTTGGCCAACTGATAATGAAATTTGGAAAGTTTTAAAGAACTATTTGGGCTGCTTTGCGTATTCTCCAAATAGAAATCCATGATAGCCTTAAAACGAACGGAATCTGCTAGGGATTCATTCTCCCAAACAATTCTTAAAGAACCGACTTTACTTTGAGCATAAGTCACTGATGTGCTCGCCAAGAACAAAAAGATTATTATGAGTTTTACTTTTTTCAAATTGAATTTTTCTTATGAATTTTAACGTTTCTGGTTTCCAATATAATGTTTCTATTTCGGTCGTGTAAAATGGCATGCAACACCCAATCTATGTTTTCGTAGGGCGATTTAAAAGTACCTATTTTCGTTTAACTAATTAGCCAAAGCTTTGGCTTTGGGTTTTAACTTAATTCACTTTAAAACGTCAAAACAAAGTTTTGGCGGAGTTTATTAATTGCTCTATTGTTTCAATTTGCTACAACGGCCCTATGAAATATAGATGATGTGTGTGCCTTGAATGGCAAATATACCTAGAAATAGGAAAAACTAGGGAGTGTAAGTCTCCTGTGTGCCTGGACTAATGCCGGGAAGCACTAGTAAGCCGCAAGCTGGTTTATCGTGAGGTATGCAGTGAAATCCTGACCGCCTGTGGAGGTTAAGCGGGACTACAAAGGTCGGTACTGACCCTTCGACTATGCTCAGGACAGGCCAAGCAGAAACCTAATATGAGGCTACAAGGTCGGGTAAGTAAGCACATCATTGCGACGCCCAAAGTTAAAAAGACCGAAGGAGTAGATTAGGCAGGGATTGACTGAAAGCTATTTGCCTCAACCAATAGGCTCAACTTATATACCCATCTTTGAATAATTGATGTTAGGACTCAAGCCACACACTTTGCCAACGCTACAAAATAGATGGGAAACAAAATAAGAAAGACCAACCTCTAGACTCAAACCTCCTCCAAACTTGAAGGACCTTGTCAAAATGTGACAGAATATGACAACATCGGTTCCATTGGCTTGCAAAAACCTTGCAATAAAAAAAGGGTTACAACTTTTGAAAGTCGTAACCCCTTGATTGTTAAGTGGGCCCACCTGGGCTTCCCGAAATCCTCCGCTGTGCTGCGTCATCGGGATAGACTTCTCGCCCAAGTGGGCAAAAAAAAACACCCCGAAAGGTGCTTTTTTTGTGGGCCCACCTGGGCTT
>JBLHGH010000199.1:0-3975 GCA_047615425.1 Candidatus Latescibacterota bacterium | reverse complement strand
TTTTCGCGTTTTGGTCAGATTGTAGATGTCGTTTTGAGAGTTAACAAAAAAACTTAGCGCAACAAGGGCTATGGGTTTGTCTATTATGCTGACCCTGCCTCCATTGACCTTGCTCTCCAAGAAGAGCATATCATAGATGGGCATAATATTGATTGTGAGCTTTCCTGCAACAACTCTCTTGGAGATAGAATTCTGAAAAGAAGCACAAATATGATTGAGACCAAGCTGTTCATTTCTAACTTAGCTCTGTGCCTAGGTGAACAAGAATTCATGGATTATTTCAGTTCTTTTGGAGAGATCAAACAATGCTATCTTGTGAAAAACCCCAGAAATGGCAAGTCTAAATGCTTTGGGTTCGTCAGGTACTAAATTTATTCCATGCATAAAATTTATGGCGGTATATTCTAATCACTAATTATCCTTTGCCTGGTTTTTTTTCGAATATTCCCAACCTATGAAATACACATCTCTTCTGTGCCTTTCAATTATAACCCATTTGAAAGGTTTTTTCACAGACAATTTGGTGAGAAAGGAGAAATTTCTAATACCCCTGATTTAGTTCTATTCTTCCAATACCCGAATTTTTCGGGAAAAAAAAAATTTTAATCCAGAACTTTCCCTAAAGAATAAAATTGTGTAATTTTGAAATATGATATTGATTTCGATTATTTTCTAAAAAAAAAAGAATAGGGAAAAACTAGAATTGCAATATTTTTTCCAGAAGAAATATTTGCATAACAGAAAAAGCCATTCGTCTAACAATTCCATAATTTAAATTCCATTTAGGTATTACGATGTCGAAACCACGAACTTTGTCCTTGAACAAACCCATTGTCTAGGAGGCAAAAAGTTGATAGTGAAGAAGTTCGATGTTTCAGCCAAATACAAAAAAAAGGTTCCTGAAGTCATGCTACCCCAGCCGTGCTGCAGTCCCGATGAAATCATGCTCCCCGATCCAAGCAAGAGAACCCCAGAACACTTGATTGGCGCATTTCCAGACGATTTTTGCTCTGTGCCCAAGAATTCTCCTTAGGATGTATCGTGGTATGGCCAGCAAAAACTGGATTATTCCAGCATGAACCCTACAAGAGAACCAACCCCCGAGGAACAATTGCTTACAGGCGGGGCGTCTTTGAGGAAGGAACAGAGCAACCCATGCCGGCTCAAATTATCAAACCCCTACTACCCCCAATCAGAACTGCTCTCACCCAAAGCCTCAGATATCCGTGGAAATGCTGATTTGCTAGGTTTAATTAATGAATTTACAAAAATCAAAATTTCAGAACATAATTTCGGTGAATCTAAAGCTCCATCATTACCTATGTTTGGAAAACGTCCACAGCCGCTAGCGATGTCTCCTGACATTTTACAGCCGCAAGCGATGTCTCCAATCAGTCCACCTTCTCACAGGACCCAAAATCCAGGCGAGCCCCAGACTTTCTGCGAGGCACAAAATTTTATTGAGACACAGAGTTTCCGTAAGAACCAAAATCTACGCGAGGCAAAGAATATCGGCGAGGCACAAACTCATAATCAGTACACTCCCGCCCCCTAGCAACGGCCTACGCACTATAATGACTTCTATTATTCTAAGGTAGCTTATTTTCATTAAAAATCTATAGGATCACTATGCAGATTATTACAATCAGTATTATCTGCAAAGCGAGGCAAATAATTACCAACAGTATTATTACCTAAATGCTGATCCTAATGTCTATGGCTGTGAATATTATAACTATGAGCAGCCACAACCTAGTTATTGCTATGAAACCGCCAATAGCTATGTTGGTTCCAACTGTAGTACTTCTGGCCACCCCGACCTGCTTCCAGAGTACTACCAATATCCAGAAGCCACAGGCCAAAATGGATGTCAACAGCAACCAACCAGTACCTTTAGTCACGGGTATCATTCCAACAGGAACTTGCATAATAATCAAGCTAGCAATTATTCTTACGACGAGATTACCAAGTCCAAGAATTTACATAATGCACCCGCTCATTATTCCATGGAGCCCATCCACAAGCTCCAAAACCATCCCAAAGGAAGCTATACTAATTCGAATAGCCAAGGGTCCCATGCTAATCAGGTTTAAACACAAGATTCCCACCAACATGGCCGTATGAAAACTGCTGATCTTAACAGTGATCAACGATAGATTTAGTCTAATCCCGATAGGTATTTTATCCCCACGCTAAAAAATTTAAAAGATAAGGTACTTTCAGTGCCGTTTCTGACTGGGCTTGACCCCAATGTATCGTTTAGAACAGTTTTTATGAATATTTGGGAAAAAGGGGCTAAGGTTTAATGTCTAATTCGAAAGGATTTGATCGGGGATACAATCCCTCAGGGATGTGAACCTGGTTCTCTTTATATCTAATCAAACGTGGCTATATCGATGCATCTATTATCAAAATTGCAAGACCTAGTTAATATTATATTATTGTATGACGTTTGCAGTCATTAAGTTTCATTTTAGAGTCCGTTATAATGAATGAATCAATTGTATTAGAATTATTTTGTTCGGAAGTGTAGGGATATTTAAAAAAAAAGAGATTATTTTTTAACATGTCTACAAATAAAATGACATACTACAAATTTAGATCACGGAAAAAAATTATCTTCAACAAAAGTATGCAAATGAGATGCTCATGACTAGAAGAAGGATGTATTTGATACCTAAATCGGGTACTTCCGGCAGAGTATCCTAAAATCGCTCCAAGGCCCTTACAATCCCTGTCCATCTTCACTAAGGAGCATCTTTCCGCGCGCCCTCAATCAAAGCCCAGAGATTTCCACCACAGGTCTATGGTTAGTACCCAAATTGCTCTGTAACCCCCACTGGGACATAGACTGTAGTAGATTCTATCTTTAAAATCTAATTCTCTGAGTATATTTCTTCATAAACAAGCCACTTACCCCAGTGCTTTTTTTGGCCGGACGCCTAATAGATTTGATCCTTGGTGAAAGATAGACATGGCTCCTCAACACCGAATGGCACCTCAGCGGAATCGCCAGAGCGTTCGAACACACTAAAAAATTTTTTCCTAAGAAAAATTTACCTCAACCATGTTTGCATCCAGTCATAGCAGGTCAAACCCAGCATAAATCTCCACCCTTCACACGAGCCACCAAGATCAGGGCTATAAACTTTTCCTGGGTCCACGAGATCAGTCCATGCTTTATTGACAACCCACTTGCACAGGCTCTAATCCATTTTAACTGGGTCGAACGATTCGACTCTTATAAAATGTGGGTGTTGGTTTATAAACGTCCGGGTCTCCTCTTTTAGCCTTTTTTGATACTTCCTCGTTATCACAGATAAGTCATTCAAAATTTCCTCATCTGCAAAATTTCTAATCTAATTCCCAAAATATTTCCCGAGCATTAACGCGAGCCTATCGCTTTTTGGGTGGCCAAGTGACTTCAGCCAGTCGGTGAAGTAGGACAGCTAACCTTCACCGCCTAGCATATTTTGGTTTGGTCCACCAAACTTTTCCTCAAGAATGAACGTCCACTTTCCCTCAGATTTATCATGATTTACCTTACTAATTCGCTTGAAGAATCTGGGGTCACCGTAAACCAAAGTCCCTTGCTTATTCCAGTATTCATTGGAACTCGCACTGCCATTGATGCAAGATGCGTCTAGAGGGAATACGTAGTCCATTACTCTCACATAATTGATAGGGTTGATATCTGAAGACATTGGAGTCAAGTAGACCAGTTTCAGACATTTTTTCTTTTTCATTGCATTCTCATTTTTCAAAATCATACGTTTTTCTAGTTTCGAGCGTCGTTTCTCCCGCCGCTTTCGATTCTTTTCCTTGTTCCTTTTGGCAGACGGTGTGTCTGAAGATCGCTCCTGGCTCAGTGCACGCCTTGTCTGATATTGAAGATCATCGAGATCAAAAAATTTTTTTGGGACCGACGGAGGCCGTGGGTTAAATTTAATGGGATGATTCTCCTATACACCGTTC
>JBLHGH010000198.1:0-4047 GCA_047615425.1 Candidatus Latescibacterota bacterium | reverse complement strand
CTTTGCAGTGCATACGCTAGAATCACTTATAACCACATCTAGAACTGTCGAGTCTTTTGGTTGGGCAAGCCCCTTATATGTCGTAAAATAATCACATCCATTTTTAGTTGTCAGTTTTACCGAGACATCATAATTCCCTCCTTTTGGATATTTAATATGAGTTGGCTTAATGTCAGTGCTTTTATTAGTCGTTGCCCCATTAAAAGTCCAATCAACCGCCTTGATTTCATTTGGAGAAAATCCAGAAACGATTGAAAAACTAAAATCAGTATTAACACAACCGATATGCTTAATCCCTCTAATTTCAATTTTGTTATCAGAGATAACTTCTGCGATATCTGTAAACGTTTTAACCCCTCGGCAACCATGTTGGTCTTCCACCATAAGTGAGATTGATTTCTTGCCATCAGAAGAAAAGTTAGCCGTTCTAGCCTTGGCAGTATCTCCATAATTAACCCCTTCAATAGTCCAAATGCGGTATGCAGAATTAGATGTAAGGTCTGTTACCTGATAAGGCTCTGAAGTCGAACAAAATACTTTCTGTCCAATGGACATTTTAGGCATCGGTCTGGCATAAACTTCAGCAATCTTTTTTACTGTTGTAGTACACTGTCCTCCTTTGGGTAATGTGGTATATAAAGTGAGCGGAATAGCTCTTGCCACAGGTTCAATTAATCGAAATGTATCTTTACCTGGATTCGGCCCTTTCCCAAAATCCCAAATGAAATTTGAGCCACTCGGCGCTCCTCTTACAACAAATTCAAAAATTCCTGGGGTACAGGCTCGATTGGTGTCGGCTTTAATTGTAATGCCCGCACATTGTGCGTTAGATTTTTGGTATACCAAGGATAACAAGCCCAAAAAGACAAACACTACAAAATGTCGAATGGTAATAGATTTGGTCAAAACATATGGTCGCTCTAATTAAGATGCACACCTAAGTCAAAGTGCTGCACCAATTCTGCAGTCCTAATGATATTATTACTGGATCGGTTATTCTTCTTCCGACGACGTTTCTTTTGTTGCCTCTGGGGTCTTTTCAGACGTAACATCTTTTGTTGCTTCAGACGTTTCTTCTGTTGCTACTTCTGGTATTGTTTCAGCCGTTGCTTCAGGTGTTACTTCCGATGTTGACTCGGGTGCTGTTTCAGTTGGTGTTTCAGCAGAATCAGCCGGTGCATCTTCCGTCTTGGCGTCGTCACCATCCATCATAGTAGAAACCTTTTCTTTCACGTCTGCAGCGACATCCTCAACCTTGTCTTTTATTTTACCTCCTACTTCTTTAGCATCTTCTATAAGCTCACCAGCTTCTTCCTTTATTTCGCTCAAAACTTCTGACGTCTTCTCTTTTATTTTGCCTCCCATTTCTTTGGCGTCTTCCATCATTTCACCCGCATCTTCCTTTATTTCACTTATAACCTCACTGGCTTTTGCACTTACTTTATCAGCCATTACAGATGCTTCCGCTTTTAATTTTGCAGTCGCCTCCGCAGCATCATCTGCCATTTCCTGTGCTTTTATTTTTGCCTTTTCAGTAAACTCCTTGCCTTTTTCAATGGCCGCGTCTGCAACAACTTCAGCTTTTTGACTCACCTCATCAACCGTTTCTTTGGCTTTCCCAAATAGATTCTTTAAAAAACTTGATACTCCCATAACTGTAATACCCTTATTAGGTGGCACAAGTTACAAATCGGAAAATGATTTGGCAAGATTTCTATCGTTATCATACCTTTGCATTACCATTAGAAAGGGTGTAACATGAAATTGCATAATACTATTAATGGGGAAGAGTTAAAAGAACGTATCCAGAGTAGCGCAGAGGCGCGTACTACAATTTCGTTTTACAAATACGCCAAGATTGGCAATCCCCAAGTTTTTAGAGATCACATTTATTTGCACTTCAATGAAGTAGGTGTACTTGGACGAATCTATGTAGCGACTGAGGGTATAAATGCTCAAATTAGCGTTCCAACACAAAACATTGATCGGTTTAAATCTCATTTAGCAGATATCACCTTTTTAGATCAAGTGCGTTTGAACTATGCCGTGGAAGATGATGGCAAGTCATTTTTTAAGCTTGGTATAAAAGTGAAAGACAAAATTGTTTCGGATGGATTGGAAGACGACATTTTTGACATTGCAACGCCAGCAGATTATTTAGATGTCAAAGCGTTTAATACCCTGACGGAAAATCCCGACACCATTATCGTCGATATGAGAAATCACTATGAAAGTGAAGTTGGCCATTTCGAAAAAGCGTGGTGTCCAGATGTTGACACCTTTAGAGAACAACTCCCTGTTGTTATTGATGCATTGCAGGATAGTAAAGACAAGCCGGTGGTGATGTATTGTACCGGTGGTATTCGTTGTGAGAAAGCCAGTGCTTTCTTAAAATACAAAGGTTTCGAAAACGTATATCATTTAGAAGGCGGTATTATCAAATATAGCCGTGATGCCAAAGAACAAGGTTTGCCAAATAAGTTTATTGGTAAAAACTTCGTATTCGATGAACGTTTGCATGAACGCATTACGGACGATGTTATTGCGAATTGTCACCAATGTGGGGTCTCATTCGACGACCATATCAATTGCAAAAACAAAGCATGTAACTTGTTGTTTATTCAATGTCCTGCTTGTGCTGAGCAGTACTCAGATTGTTGCTCTGAAGAGTGCCAGACGATTGCAGCATTACCAGAGGAAGAACAACGTGCGCTTCGCAAAGGCAAAGACAAAGGTGTTCGTATTTTTAGCAAAGGGCGGTTTAAGCAGAATGTATCCAAACAGGATTAATTCTATTAATCTAAAATTTTACAAAGGTTGTTAGTCTTAAAGTTTGACTACCGTATTCGTTCATTAGGGTTTACCAACCCTATAACCCGATATATAAAGTATGGCTATAGTGCTTCAGCTTCATGTAATGAAATTATTGAAGATTTTGACAAAGTCAAAATCTGAATTAAGCATTATCTTGCAGCGGTGTCTGAAAAGGAAAAGAGGTATAAGCGACTTATAGAAAGGTCGAAAGGGGTGACCCGTAATTTTAACATCTCAGTCAGTCGGGCAAAAGAATACCAACTGCGAACGCTAAAACGACTTTTGTCGAAAGCAAAAAATACCCAATTTGGTAGGCAATATAATTTTGATGCCATTCTAGATTCCGGATCCATCTATCAAAATTTCAAGGACAATGTACCCTCGGGCGACTATTTACATATGCTGCCTTGGTGGGAACGCACTCGGACGGGAGAGCCGGATGTTTGTTGGCCAGGGAAAATTGAGCATTTCGCGTTAAGTTCAGGAACCTCTGATGGCGCTTCAAAATACATTCCCGTTTCTTCTGATATGGTAAGGGCTATTCGCCGAGCGAGTATGCGCCAAGTATTGGCAATTGCAAGAACCGATATGCCAAAAGATCATATGACTAAACATTGGTTGATGATTGGTGGTAGTACTTCGTTAAACTACAACGGTATATATTATGCAGGTGATTTAAGCGGCATCACGACTTCAAAAATTCCGCCCATTTTACAACGCGTATCGAAACCAGATCCAGAGATCAAAGCTAGTGACAATTGGGCTGAGAAGATAGAACGAATAACTTCAGAAGCACCCAACTGGGACGTAAGCATGGTGGCTGGTGTACCTGCATGGATTCAGCTTTTGTTTCAGAATATCATTGATCGCTATCAATTGTCCGACATCCATGAAATTTGGCCAAACTTAGAGGTGTATATACATGGTGGCGTTGCTATAAAGCCTTACAAGTCAGGCATAAACGCGCTACTTGGCAAACCCATTAAATATTTTGAAACATACTTGGCATCTGAAGGGTTTATTGCTTTTCAAAACAGACAGGCCGAAGATGTAGGTATGCGTATGTTGATGCGGAACGGTATTTTTTATGAGTTTGTTCCATTCAATGAAGACAATTTCGACGAAAACTATAAACTCAAACCAAACGTTGAAGTTATGCCGATGTGGGAGGCTAAAGAAGGAATCGATTATGCGCTACTTCTATCTACCTGTTCAGGTGCGTGGCGTTATTTG
>JBLHGH010000197.1:0-4066 GCA_047615425.1 Candidatus Latescibacterota bacterium | reverse complement strand
CTCCTCTTCTGTAGTTGCCCAGTGACGCAACCAATCTACCAAGGACATTGTGCTCTCAAAAAAGCTATGATTATCCAAAGGCAGATAACTTTGTGTTGTGGTTACTCCCCATTGATATTCACCAGAATCTGCTTTTGCATTTCCGTGAATAATCTCATAAAAAGCCGAAGTTGCTCTAGAATCTCGCGAAAAGACAACAACCTTATCACCTTTTGAAAGATTAATACTCACATTGCTAAAAAGAATATCACCATCCAAGGAAGCCGCTAAATTCTCAATATTTAAAATTTGGTCTCCTGCTTCACGATCACGATCGAAAATAATAGCAGGATATCTTCTACTTGAAGGTTTTATTTCTGAAACATTCAATTTATCAATCATTTTCTTTCTACTGGTAGCCTGTTTGGACTTTGCCATGTTCGCAGAAAAACGTCGAATAAATTCTTCAAGCTCTTTCTTTTTATCCTCCGCCTTTTTGTTTTGCTGTGAACGTTGGCGAGCCGCTAGTTGGCTACTTTCATACCAAAATGTATAATTCCCACTGAAGTGATTAATTTTCCCGAAGTCAATATCACTAATATGTGTACATACCGAATCTAAAAAGTGACGGTCGTGAGAAACCACGATGACACAATTGTCATAATTCGCTAAGAAATGCTCTAGCCAAGTTATCGTTTCATAATCTAAGTCGTTTGTAGGCTCATCCATAATAAGCACATCCGGATTACCAAATAAAGCTTGCGCCAGCAATACACGTACTTTTTGCTTTCCATCAAGATCCGCCATTGCTGTATAGTGCAACGCCGGCTTAATTCCTAAGTTTGATATCAGGGTCGCTGCATCACTCTCAGCATTCCAGCCGTCCATTTCTTCGAAAATAACCTGCAACTCCCCTATTCTCTCTGCATTTGAGTCTGTATAGTCCTCATACAGCTTATCGATTTGCGTTTTAATCGAAAACTGTTCTTTGTTCCCTCGCATCACAGTCTCCAGTGCTGTAAAGCTATTATAGGCGTTGTGATCCTGCTCTAACACAGACAAACGCTTTCCTTTCTCCAAATTTACTTGACCAGACGTTGGGTCTTGCAAACCTGAAATTATTTTAAGAAGTGTGGATTTCCCGGCACCATTGGCACCAATTATTCCATAGCAATTTCCTTGCACAAACTTGGTGTTTACATCATCAAACAACACACGTTTACCAAATTGAACCGATAAATTTGAAACTGAAAGCATTTAGAAAAGGGTTAAAATTCGGCGCAAAAATAACTAATAATGGCAGATTGAAGAAACATTAACGTTTTTATATTCCTTTTAACGGTCAATTAACAAATTTCCTAGGTCTATAGGGTTATTTTTGTTTCACTTATGAATCTAACTCCCTATAAACAAGCACTTACAGTTATGCTTGTTTCTCTATTTCTATTATCGTGTAATTCAGGCGATAAAGATACTATGCATACTTCGTGGATAGGTGGAGAGATTGTAAACCCAAAGGTTGAGTTTGTTGTTCTTTCAAAAGGCAACTGTGTACTAGACACGGTACCACTTGACGCCAATAACTTCTTCATGTATAATTCTGCCTCCTTGCAGGAGGGTTTATACCTTTTTCAGCATTATGAATTTCAGTCGTTTCACCTAGAACCAGGGGACAGTATTTTATTGCGTGTTAACACAATGGACTTCGATGAATCCTTAACGTATTCTGGTCGTGGTGCGGCGCGTAACAACCTCTTGATGGATTTCTTTTTAATGAATGAAGAGGAAGAAAAATTAATACCAAATTGGTATCATATAGCACCAAGTGAATTTGAAGCTAAACTAGATTCTTTGCAACAAATTAGAAAGGAAGTGTATGATAATTACCTAGCAAACTACGAACACAGCGATAATTTTGCTGAATTTGCGGATGCCAGCATGCGTTATGATTACTTCAAAATGAAGGAGTATTATGCCAGTGTAAATATTAAAAATGGTAAAGGGGATAAGATTCCTGAGAGCTTTTATAACTTCAGAGATGAAATTGACTATGAAAATGAAAGCCTTCGGTTTTATTACCCATATTACAACTTTTTCAATCCTCATTTTGATAATTTAGCATATGAGCAACGGGGAGCTGATGGGCACTATGATAAACGCTCTTTAGAACATAATACGGCTAAGCTTCATTTGGTTAATGAAATGGTTCCAAATGATTCATTAAAGAATAGTTTATTGAGATCAATAACTCGCAGGTATCTCCTTCGTGCTAAAAACGCTAAAAACGAGGAGCAAGTAACCAACTTGTTCCTGTCATTGAACAATAGCCCAACACATCACCAAGAAATTAATCAACTGTCGCTAGCGACCATTAGCCTTGCTCCTGGAAAACAAATTCCAAATTTAATGGTTGTTTGCCCAAACAATGAAACCCAAGGACTTACAAGTATTATAAATAAGCCAACGGTGTTTTATTTTTGGTCATCACGCTCCATGAAGCATTATAAGGACACTCACACCAAAGCCTCAGAGCTTCGCTCCAAGTATCCAGAGTACGATTTTATTGGTATAAACACGGACACCCATTTTAAGAAATGGCGCGCCGTAGTACTCAAAGCTGGTTATGACAAGACCTACGAATATCAATTTGACAACATAACTCAAGCGCAACGAAAACTAGTCCTCAATTCAGTAAATAAAGCATTTATCGTTGACAAGAAAGGTATTATTGCAGAGAGCAATACCAACTTATTCAACAAGGATATTGAAACCCAGTTACTCGCTTACCGAAACTGATTTTTTATTTACAAGCGTTTCCACGCTTTTAGTGTGGTCAGGCCTTCACGACTCGCTTTAGCTCTTTAGAAAAGACCTAAGAGCTCAAACAAGCCGTTTAATCCTTAATGCACTTCTTCTTTTTCGCAGCACTCAAAAAAGAAACTAATTCCCCTTTTCGAAATCTGCTAAGAACTGTGCTAAACCAATATCGGTTAATGGATGTCTCAGTAATCCCTCAATAGAAGACAAAGGCCCTGTCATTACATCTGCACCAATTTTAGCACATTCTAAAACGTGCATTGTATGACGAACAGAAGCGGCTAAGATTTGCGTTTCGAAACCATAGTTGTCATAGATGAGTCTAATTTCAGCAATAAGATTAAGACCGTCTGTAGAAATATCGTCCAACCTTCCAATAAAAGGCGACATATAAGTAGCTCCAGCTTTAGCAGCTAGTAACGCTTGCCCGGCAGAAAACACCAAGGTGCAGTTTGTTCTAATCCCTTTATCCGTGAAATATTTGATTGCCTTAATTCCTTCTTTAATCATAGGAATTTTAACAACAATTTGTTCGTGCAATTCGGCTAAAGCCTCACCCTCACGAACCATACCTTCAAAATCTGTTGAAATAACTTCAGCAGATACATCGCCATCAACAATGTTGCAGATATCCACATAATGCTTTAAGATATTATCATGACCGGTAATTCCTTCCTTAGCCATAAGAGAAGGGTTTGTGGTAACACCGTCTAAAACCCCTAATTCTTGGGCTTCACGGATTTGATCTAAGTTGGCAGTATCAATGAAAAATTTCATGGTGCGATTGTTTGTTTTTGAGTTTCAGCAAAAATAAGGAAGATTGGAAGTGGTAGAAAAATATAAACCAGAAAGTTATCATGCCACTGTTGATAAACTAGATAAGAATGTTGGAGAATGCACGGTATTCCATCTTCAAGCTTCGAGCTCCCTTTAGAGCTTGTAATGTTTCATCAACATCCGCTCGTACATTCTATCCGGAAGAATTCGTTTAAGCACAACGGAAAATTTCTGCATAAAGGCTCCAACTTTATAATGAATCTTGGGACTTGAATTATTTATGATGCTATATATAACTTCTGCCATTTGTAAGGGGTCTTCTCCTTCTTCTACGTGAGCGTCCATCATTTTTAAGGTATTGCCATAGGCCTCTTTATAGGGCGATTCATCAAGCACAGGAGCATGATATCTGCCCGCGGCAATATTTGTTGCAAAATCCCCTGGCGCTATATTAATAATCTCAACACCAAATTGCTTCACCTCCATCCTATAT
>JBLHGH010000196.1:0-4068 GCA_047615425.1 Candidatus Latescibacterota bacterium | reverse complement strand
ATACCCTTTCAGAAAAAAAACAACGTCTCCAAGAAATAGGCATAGACCATATTGTAATCCATCCTTTTACAAAAGAATTCTCTAGACTTACCGCTGTAGAATATGTTCGAGATATTTTGGTAAATCAGTTAAAAGCCAAAAAAGTTATTATTGGCTATGATCATCGCTTCGGAAGAAACAGAACGGCTAACATCAATGATTTAATTGAATACGGTAAGACATATGGTTTTGAGGTTGAAGAAATTAGCGCACAAGAATTAGATGAAGTGGCTGTTAGTTCAACCAAAATTAGAAAAGCACTTAAGGCGGGTGCGATAGAGACCGCTAACACCTTTTTAGGCTATTCCTTTACTATTTCGGGAGAAGTGATCACAGGCAAAGCGCTAGGCAGAACAATGGGTTACCCTACGGCAAATCTGAAGCCAGCAGAGACTTATAAGCTCATTCCAAAGAATGGTGTTTATTTAACTGAAGCCACAATAGATGCTACTGTGGTAAAAGGAATAACGAGTATAGGAACTAATCCTACGGTGGGCGGCACCAAAAAAACTATTGAAACCTTTTTTCTGGATTTTGAACAAGACCTCTATGGTCAACAATTACAGCTTCGGTTTATCACCCACATTCGAGATGAAGAAACCTTCAAGGACTTAGCTGTTTTGAAAACAGCCATTCAAAAAGACGAGGCTTTTGCGCGAGAATATTTAAAAACACATGGATAAGTTTTTATTCAAACAAATTGATAATACAGGGCTCGTACTTTGGCGCGTTGTATTTGGTTTGCTTATTACTATTGAGGGCTTTGGAGCTATTTCAACAGGTTGGGTAAGGCGCACCCTTATTGAGCCAGATTTTACTTTTAATTTTATTGGTTTTGAATTTCTACAGCCACTCCCAGGTAGTTGGATGTACGTCTATTTTGCACTGATGGGCACCTTTGGGGTACTTATTACTATCGGGTATAAATATCGGTTTAGCATGTTTTGCTATGCCCTGATGTGGAGCTGTGTATATTTAATGCAAAAAACATCTTATAACAATCACTACTATCTAATGATGTTATTGTGCTGGATCATGGTGTTTTTACCAGCCAACAGATGGCTGTCGTTAGATGCTAAAGTTAATCCGTTGCTCAAATCGCCCGCCATGCCCAGATGGGTGCTACTCGTGGTAATTCTACAGGTATGGATTGTGTACACCTATGCATCCCTGGCTAAATGGTATCCAGAATGGTTAGATGGCACCGTGACTGCCCTCTTCATGAAAGGTAAAAGCGGTTATTGGCTTATAGGCGATTTATTGCAACTAGAATGGGTCCATTTTACCATTACTTATGTGGGTGTTTTATTTGATTTGCTGATTGTCCCACTTTTACTCTGGAAACGAACACGCGTGATTGGGTTTTCTATCTCCGTTTTGTTTCACTTGTTTAATTCTATTGTATTTCAGATTGGGATATTTCCCTATATGTCCATTGCCTTTGCCTTCTTCTTTTTCTCTTCGGAAACATTACGGAAACGATTTATTCCCAACAAAGAAATCTACGTTGGAAACGAAGTCAGGGTGCCAAAATATAAACCACTACTCATTGGAGCCCTCACCATATATTTTATTTTTCAAATTGGACTTCCACTGCGGCATTGGGGTTTTCAAGACGACGTGCTGTGGAATGAAGAAGGACACAGACTGAGCTGGCGCATGATGTTGCGATCCAAAAGTGGGGTCTTAAACGTTACTGTAGAAGACAAAGAAACGGGTGAGCGGTCTACATTTGATTATAAAAAACTTCTTTCGAAGAAACAACGTAAATCAGTAAAAACGAAACCCGATCTATTGTGGCAACTAGCACAAAGAATCAAAGACTATCAAGCAAAAGGCGGAAAAGATGTTGCCGTTTATATGGACGTCACCATTAGGGTGAATGGCGGCGCCTACCATCAACTTCTCGATTCACAAATTGATTTAGCTGCAGAAGAATGGCATCATTTTAAACATCATGATTGGATAATGCCAGCCCCTGAGAGCTACAAAAAATCCCAACGTACCGAAAGAGAACATGCCATGGAAAATGAGCTTCAAAAGAAATTAGAAGAAAAACGTGATGCAACTATAAACAATAGGCAATAAGCACTTCGTCCTTGATTCTTTGTTTGCTGGCTTGGAAATTCATTTTTTCAGTACTTTTCTAAAAAGCAGATAATAAGGCCTTCAAAACCGTCTTTTTCTTTAAATTTGCATTCTTAAAGATCCAATTGCATGTTACAGGTAAACGAAATTAGAGAGAACAAAGACCAGTTTATTCAAGCGCTTTCAAAAAGAGGCCTAGATGTTACTGAAGTTTTTGAGCAGGTGTTACAACTAGACGAAGAACGAAAAGGCACACAGGCCAAACTTGACAATGTCTTAGCACAATCAAATACCTTTTCGAAAGAAATCGGGAATCTCTTTAAAAATGGTGAAACTCAAAAAGCAAACTTGCTTAAACAAAAGACGGTTCAGCTTAAAGAAGAGTCAAAAATCCTAGGTGACGCATTAAACCTCGCAGTTGAGAATTTACAGAACCTACTTTACACAATCCCTAACATTCCAAATGGTATTGTTCCCGCTGGCATGGATGAGGCTGATAATGAAGAAACATTTAGAGAAGGGGATATTCCTGTTCTGGCTGAAGGAGCTTTACCACATTGGGAGCTAGCTAAAAAATATGACCTCATCGATTTCGAATTAGGGGTGAAAATTACAGGGGCTGGATTTCCAGTGTATAAAGGAAAAGGAGCTAGATTACAACGTGCATTAATTAGTTATTTCCTTGATAAAAATACGGGTGCTGGATACACAGAATACCAAGTTCCTCATTTGGTAAACGAAGCTTCTGGATTTGGAACAGGACAATTGCCTGATAAAGAAGGGCAAATGTATCATGTAGGCGTTGACGATTTGTACCTTATCCCAACCGCTGAAGTTCCTATAACAAATATGTTTCGTGGAGATCTTCTAATACACAACGAATTACCCGTAACCTGCACTGGATATACGCCTTGTTTTAGAAGAGAAGCTGGAAGTTATGGAGCCCATGTTCGTGGACTCAATAGACTCCATCAATTTGACAAGGTTGAAATTGTACGTATTGAGCATCCAAATAACAGCTACGAAGCATTAGACGGTATGGTTGAACACGTAAAAGGCATTCTTAGAGACTTAGAGTTGCCATATCGCATACTTCGTTTATGTGGTGGTGACTTAGGGTTTACTGCTGCTTTAACATTTGATTTCGAAGTCTTTTCCACAGCACAAGACAGATGGCTTGAGATTTCTTCAGTTTCCAATTTTGAAACTTTTCAAGCGAATAGACTCAAACTTCGTTTCAAGGATAAAGAGGGTAAAAACCATCTTGTTCATACCCTTAACGGAAGTGCGCTGGCCTTGCCAAGAGTACTTGCTGGTATCCTAGAAAATTACCAGACTCCAGAAGGAATTAAAATTCCGAAGGTATTGATCCCATATTGTGGCTTTGATATGATTGACTAGTTTCATTTTCGAATCTAGTCCGAGCCTCTTTATGGCGCAATCTTTGCCCTTATTCTGAAGTCTAAAATTGTTATCTTTACCCTATGCGCAGTATTTGCTTCATTTTAATATTTTTTGCATCGGCAAATCTCTTTGCTCAGAATGATTTATTAGCAAAGAATTATTACGAGCAGGGGAATTACGAAAAAGCACTTGCGATTTACAATAAACTTTACAAAAAGAATCCAGGCCGAACTGATTATGCAATTGCCCTGGTCACCTCATACCAGCAATTAGAGCGCTTTCCTGAAGCTGAAGCAATCCTAAAGGCGCGAATCGTAGGAACGCGTATTAATCCGCAATTTATTGTGGAATTGGGGTATAATTATTCTCTCCAAAACCAAGACTCTATAGCATCCAACTACTATCAAGAGTCTATTCGTTTTTTAGACCAAAGTCCAATTTACGCCACAACTGTAGCTATAACATTTCAAAAACACGGATTACTTGATGAGGCTGTTCAAACCTTCGAAAGAGGAATGAAACTGACTCCAGAGCGTG
>JBLHGH010000195.1:0-4079 GCA_047615425.1 Candidatus Latescibacterota bacterium | reverse complement strand
AGTATCGTCAATGGGAGTTGTTTGTCATACCAACTACACTATTGTATGAATCTTACCTTCCATCAAGCACTTCTGGATTCACAGCATTTGTTACCTGCTTTCCTTGAAAGAATTCTATCACATTGATAGCGCAAAGTCTAGACATTTCATTTCTAGCTTCTACAGTTGCAGAACCGATGTGAGGCAAAACACATACATTTTCCATTGATAGTAATGCATTGTCAGAATTCATAGGTTCCGGGTCGGTTACATCCAGACCAGCTCCCCATATTTCGCCTTCTTCCAATGATCTTATCAAATCATTTTCATTATGCACCTTGCCCCTCGAAGTATTAATAAATATTGCTGAATCTTTCATTTTCTTAAACGCACTTGCACCAAAAATACCCTTTGTTTGGTCTGTCAATGCACAATGGACTGATATAACATCGCTTTTGGCTAAAAGGTCATCAAATTCTACCCATTTAGCATCTAAGGTCTCTTCAGCCTTATTGTTTCTTGATCTGTTGTGGTATATCACTTCCATGTTATATGCCCCCTTACAACGCAAAGCCATCTCCTCACCTATTCTACCTAATCCCAATATACCTAAGGTTTTATTCTTTAATTCAAAACCGAGATTAGCTTGAGATCGAAAAACTCCCCATTCCCCTCTTAGTATCTTTTTATGCATGTAAAACATTTTCCTTGCCGTGGCTATCATCAAACCGAAAGCAATATCTGCCGTCGCATCATTCATGGCGAGAGGAGTATTACCAATAAGGATACCTAGCTCAGTAGCTTTGTCTATATCTATATGATCATATCCTGCTCCAAATTGAGAAATGATTTTTAAGTGTTTACATTGCTCTAAGGTGGACGTGTCGAGCTTATTATGTCCAATGGAAAGCAACGCATCGAAATCTGCAACATTTTCGATTAATTCTTCTTGACTCAATGGCTCATCTCTTTCGAATACAGAGACCTCAAATCCCTTTTTCTTTAACAAAGCAACCCCAATGGCTGGTATTTTTCTTGAAATAAATATTTTTGCTTCACTTAAAGTTTTACTCATGAAATGAATATGTGATGTATAGTGTTTGAATGATTTAAAACCATAAAACTAATAAAAAACAACTAGGAGTAAGTATTTAATATATATGTTATAAATTAATTATTATTTATACTTTTTAATTTATAGGCAATACAAGGCTCATGAGCAACACATAGGCAAAAAAGTAGTTTTTTTGTAATAAAAAACTGATTATTATAAATATCCCAACATATTTTATGTGTATTATAGTAGGCAGATAAATATATTAATAGATTTAAATAATGTTAATAAATATCTATTATTATGAATTACAAAAACAAATCGTTCTGATTGTTATTGCTTTGTCAATAACTCAGTACACACTAGCCTAGGAAGTTCCGGGTGAATATGAGTTCATTGAATTTTTATCAACATTCGGGGCAGGTGCGGAACCGGGTTGGGGAGATGATGATCATGTTCAAACATTTTTCTTTATCATTCCTAAGTCTTATGCAAAACCAGTCTACATCAGAGTATATGACCCTGATACCGGCGGAAGCCACGACGAACCCAATAATGAATTCAACACAAAAACCAAATTTTCTGTATACGCAGGACAGGGAACACACGCTCACCCCGATGCACGAAAAATTGATCCCGTAGGGAACTATAAAAGTGGTCATTTAATCCAGTCAAAAATATTTGGAAATGAAACAAAGTATGACAAAAAATGGTACACTTTTGGCCCTTTCAACCCTCAAGAAGGAGAAGAATCGGACCTTTTGGATGGATATGTATTCAAAATAATTACGGAGGGTTTTATCGGAGATGACGGTTATCTGTATAAGTACTTTCTAAGTGTTAACTCTGATAATAACAAAGAGGTGGAGGGATCCAATGCCTTTACCTATGAATATTCCATACGGCTTCCAGAACCAGAAGTAGTAGTGACACACCTATCTCCTATCTGGATTAACTCGATTTCTCCTTGATATCCTTCTTTTTTAGCCGCCTTATCTAGATTAACCTCAATAGACAAAAGCTCTCCAAGCTTAACTTCAGCCACAGAAAAATTGAATCTTTTAGATTCATAACCTTCTGCATTTATAACAAAATCGCTATCGAACCAATCAAGAAATTTAAATATTTTATCCTCGTACTTATACGCTCTACTTTCCTTACTTCCTGCTATCTTCAAATCAGTTTTATCGATTTCATTTTTTGTTTGTTTTATGATTTACCCTATTTAGTTCCTGTACGAAAAGACAGCCGGTTTTAGTTAATATGGTTATACGAATAATTAATTATATTATTAGAGTCCAATTTATTGTGAGTAAAGGCCAGTTTCTTGTTGAATATTGTGGCTTTGGGCGGTCATTGCAATCCCAAGTTTGGGAAATGGTATTTTATCGTATTTTTAAATGGGCTGGGGCGTAGCTGTCACATCAGAAAAAAAGGTTTTGCTTTTTTTGGCCTATATCAGGCTGCTTGACGCAGTAGCTTTAGCTTTTTCTGCTTCTTGTCTTTTCCCTGCTGAATGGAGATCAACTCCCTACCGATCTTGTGCAAATTGTAAGCAGTAATGGACAAACTTACATATTTGATGAAATTAACCACAGACCTGTCTGGACACCTGTCCAAGCCTCGGTGTTCCAACTCATTGATATTGGATTCTATGGCATTATGGGCATTTTTCAACTTCTTGAATGGCTTGCTTCTTTCTTCTTTTTCTTCTTGTTGGTTACGTTTCCCTTTTTTTGGCATAACCAGCTCCAGATCAGGGTGGACTATTTTGATCAGGGCTTTGTTGGCTTTTGTAGAAAAACCTTTGTCTGTACTGAGTGAAGCTATAGTGCTGTATTTTTGATAAATCCTGTCAAGAATATCTATTATGGCATCCTGGTCGTTGAGTTTATCACCCAATTGGTAGTCCAAAATTAAGTTGTACTGGTCGGTGGTGATAAATAATTTTTTGCCTATTTCTACCGAAGGGTTCATCTTGCCTTTGTTTATAAACTCGGTAAAGGGCTGGAATATGGAAAATATTTTTTCGCCGTGGGGGATGGATTCTCGGTTAATAATCCTTCTTTCCAGTAAATCGATATGTTTATCAAGCATGGTTTTATACCACTCTATTTCCATTATAGTGATCAACGATAGGCGATCGGACAGCAATTCTGGTGACTGAACGGTCAAAAAGTCATCTACCTTTTTGCTCAGGAATTTACCTGCCAATAAATATCTTTTACAGGCAAGCTGTTCTCTTTCGTGCTTGTTTTCACCTCCACCAGAAGTCACTTTTCCAAACTCTCTGTAAAGACCTTTGAGTTTTTTGCGGATATCCTTCCATTGTCGCCAGCCTTTGAATGAATGCTTTTTATGCAGCTTCCCTATCAGTTCAAGGGTTTTCCTGCCACTATCGAAAAGCAGACGGTAATCGGTAGGAAAGTATGTATCGGTCTCCACCACAAAGCTATCTGTCTTTAAGCGTAAGGCTGTGGTTTCTTTTTTTTTGAATACATCGTGACCCATTTCCACGATCAGTGCATTTATCTCCTTGAGTGCATGGTCGTCCAAAAGGGTGACATTGTCATAGATGTTTTGACGACTGTATTGGTGGCCTGTTGTATAATCATTTGGTTCTACGCCTAAAACCCCACGTAATAGTTTGTGGTAGTTGGCCAGATTCAACAATTGGTCATAGGAAGTGTTCAGGCATAACCTGATTTGCGCAAGCACAAAGATTTCCCATAGATTCAGCCCTGTTCTGCCTGTGGCTTTTTTTCCTGTATTAACGGTTTTATGGATGATAGCTTCTGTTTGCTTGCTCCACTTTTCATTACAATACAGATGTTGAAGAGCCCCAAGCAGATTGGCCATGTGATCTCTTTTCTCCTTGGGGATGGCCACCTCTGCAATGGGTGTGATGTTAAAGGCGAGTTGTTGGGCAAAACCATGACGCATGATGGTAAAATAGTTGAGTTTGACAAGTTTTAGGACATCAGAAGCCCTCCGTAACCTAAAAATAGACCATTTAGAACAATTACTCTTACAAAACTCACATTGA
>JBLHGH010000194.1:0-4116 GCA_047615425.1 Candidatus Latescibacterota bacterium | reverse complement strand
ATCGCGACATTTATCGCAGTTAGAAACAGTGAATATGACTAGCTTATCCTTAATGACCTGCTCAATATCTTTTGCTTCTCCTTCAAATTCAAGGGATAGATTATTCTCTGCTTCGTTTACAATTAAATCATAGGAATAAAATTGCTCTTGTCCCGTGATTTCAATAAGTGTCATCATAGGAGCTTTTTGCTTCGGGGGAATGCTTTTAAGAACGGGTTTCGAAGCAGAACGGCGATATCCTTTAGATGTGATCATGAAAAAAGCATTCAGGGTATCTAAGGTTCTGTTTTCAGCAAATAAAACAAGGCGTTTTCCCGTTTTCTTTTCAGAAATTACAATTCTAGACTCCTGAGCGATTCCTGAAAGTCCAGAAACTAATAAAACTATTAAAAGTATTTTTGTAAGCATAGATAGACAAATGTAACAATTAGTACCTTTGTATCATAAATTATACCAATGGAGTTACAACTAAGCAAACCCATCTGTTTTTTCGATCTTGAAACCACAGGAATTAATGTCGCAACAGATAGAATTGTTGAGATTTCTATACTTAAAGTCTTTCCCAACGGAAATAAGGAAAGCCATACATGGCGCGTTAATCCTGGAGTGCCCATTCCAGCGTTAACTACTGAGATACATGGTATTTCAGATGAAATGGTGGCTGCCGAACCGCTCTTTAAGGAGCTTGCGCCAAAGGTGCATGCCTTGATAAAAGACGCGGATTTGGGAGGGTTCAATTCGAATAGATTTGATATTCCATTATTGGCTGAAGAATTATTGCGTGCTGAAATCGATTACGACTTGAAAAAATCAGCTTCCGTGGATGTCCAGACCATTTTCCATAAGAAAGAAAAGAGAACCTTAGAAGCTGCGTATAAATTCTACTGTGACGAAGACCTTACGAATGCCCACAGTGCAGAGGCAGATACCAATGCTACCTATGAGATTTTGAAAGCGCAGTTAGAGCGTTATACCGACTTAGAAAACGATGTAAATTCGCTAGCTGAATTTAGTGCACATAGAAAATTTGCTGATTTTGCTGGTTATATTGGTTATAATAAAGACGGGCAGGAGGTTTTTAGTTTCGGAAAGCACAAAGGAAAAACGGTAGAAGAGGTGATGGGGAAAGAACCCGGTTATTTTGGCTGGTTAATGAATGCAGATTTTCCGCTGTACACCAAGAAAGTATTAACTCGAATTAAACTTAGTAGACTCAATAACAAGTTGTAAATGAAATAAATACCGATATCAGCAAGTTTTTGTACCTTCATCCAATACTAACAACAATAACCAATACAGCCTTAAGTGAAAATAATCTGCATAGGACGCAATTATGCTGCCCATATAGAAGAGCTCGACAATGAGCAACCTACAGCCCCGGTAGTTTTTTTGAAACCGGATACAGCTATATTGCTAAAAAAGCAACCATTTTTTATTCCTGATTTTTCTGATGACGTCCACCATGAAGTTGAAATTTTGGTCAAGATTAAAAAAATAGGTAAACATATTGATAGTAAGTTTGCCCATACCTACTATGATGAGATTGGTTTAGGGATTGACTTTACAGCTAGAGACCTTCAGAAACAGTTAAAAGATAAGGGATTGCCATGGGAAAAGGCAAAAAGTTTTGATGGAGCCGCTGTGATAGGTGAATTTTTTCAAAAAGAAACGTTAGGTGCTCTTGATAACCTGAACTTTTCATTAGAAAAGAATGGAGAAATAGCGCAGGAAGGTAACACGGCCTTGATGTTATGGAATATTGATGAGCTAATATCATATGTTTCCAAGTATTTTACTCTTAAAATTGGCGATATTATTTTTACCGGTACACCAAGTGGAGTGGCAAAAGTAAACCCAAATGACACCCTAACGGGCTATATCGAAAAGACGGAAGTTTTTTCTATAAAAATAAAATAGATGAACAAGCACTACGCAATGGATAATTTACGTGAGATTGCTGGAGGTGATGAGGATTTTATGTCTCTCGTTGCAAAGGCTTTCTTGGAGGAAATCCACCCAGATTTAAAAACAATGGATGAAGCAATTCAGAATGATAACAAAGATTTGGTTTATCAATTTGCACATAAAATGAAACCAAATTTCGAAATGTTTGGTATTGAACTTCAAAAGGATATTACAGCTATTGAAAGTTGGACAAAGACGTCTAAGAACAATACGGCTGTTTCCGTTAATTTGGAAAAAGTGAATCGCGTTTTACATGAAGTTTTTAAAGAACTTAAAGTAGATTTCAACCTCTAGATGCTCGCAGAAATAATAACAATAGGAGATGAAATTCTCATTGGCCAGATTGTAGATACAAATTCCGTTTTTATATCTAAAGAACTCAATAGAATAGGGATTCAAGTGTATCAAATTACATCTGTTCAAGATGAAAAAGAGCACATTCTAAGAGCGCTCGATTTAGCCAAAGGGAAAGTGGATTTAGTACTTGTGACCGGTGGTTTAGGACCAACAAAGGATGATATTACCAAAGAAACATTCTTAGAGTTTTTTGACGACAAACTTGTTGAAAGTCAGATGGTATTGGATACTATTAAAACTATATTCAAAGAACGTGTTCAGCGCGACCCTTTACCTGCTAACCTATTGCAGGCTATGGTACCCAGTAAAGCCACAATTCTTACAAATAGACATGGAACGGCTCCCGGAATGTGGCTTCAAAAAGACAATACAGTTTTTGTTTCAATGCCCGGAGTGCCATATGAAATGAAAGGGCTCATGATGCATGAAGTGCTGCCGCGTATTGTGTCGAAATTTAGTACCCCCTTTATTTATCATAAAACCTTACTTACCTACGGAAAAGGGGAGAGTCAAATTGAACGTATTATTGCGGATTGGGACGCTCAATTACCTTCAGATATAAAATTAGCATACTTACCATCATTAGGAAAGGTTCGCTTACGTTTATCATCAAAGGGTCCTGATGAGCAAAAATTAATTAGCGCAGTTGATTCTCAAATGGATCAATTACACAGGCTCCTTGATGATATTGCTATTGGTTATGAAGACGAAACAAGTATTCAAGAACGAATTTCAATACTGCTACAAAAAAAACATCAAACTTTAAGTTTAGCTGAAAGCTGCACTGGAGGTGCTATTACTGAGGAAATCACGAAATTTGCTGGATCGTCGGTTTATTTTAAAGGAAGTATTGTACCATATGCTACGGAGCTTAAAACTTCGATACTGGGTGTGGATGCCGATTTAATTAAAGCGAATAATGTTGTGAGTATTCCCGTTGCGGAAACAATGGCCATACAAGCGAATAAATTATTCGAAACAGACTATGCGTTGGCAACAACAGGTATTGCCGGTCCCGAGAAGGGTGATGGAGCCGATGAGGTTGGAACGGTATGCATTGCTATCGCTGGTCCTAATGGTGTGGTAAGTGACAAATTCAGCTTTGGATATTTGCGAGAACGGGTAATTGCCAAAGCAACTAATAAGGCCTTTGAATTGCTACTTAAAGAAATTTTAAAAAATTGAAATTCTTTTGTTGTGCGAATCAAGATATTTACTTAAATTTGCACCCTATTTAAAAATAACTAAATAATTTACAGCAATGTCTAGAGTTTGTGAGCTTACCGGAAAGAAGGCAATGGTTGGGAACAACGTGTCTCACGCGATGAACAGAACAAAGCGCAAGTTTAATGTAAACTTGATGAAAAAACGCTTTTACATTCCTGAAGAAGATAAGTGGATTACACTGCGTGTTTCGACTTCAGCATTAAAAAATATTAATAAAAAAGGTATTTCTGCGGTTATCAAAGATGCTCGTGCAAACGGAATCTTAACCAAATAATAATACTATATAAAGTCTAGTACAATGGCTAAAAAAGGCAATAGAGTTCAGGTTATCTTAGAATGCACAGAGCACAAAGAATCCGGGAGACCGGGGACTTCTCGATACATTACTACAAAAAATAAAAAGAACACTCCAGATAGAATGGAATTGAAGAAATTCAATCCCATCTTAAAGAAAATGACTGTTCATAAAGAGATAAAATAATACGTCATGGCAAAGAAATCAGTAGCATCGTTACAAACAGGATCTAAGCGTCTAACCAAAGCAGTTAAAATGGTTAAATCGACTAA
>JBLHGH010000193.1:0-4121 GCA_047615425.1 Candidatus Latescibacterota bacterium | reverse complement strand
AGAAGGAGAAGGCCAAGGTCAAGGAGAAGGTGGAGATGGAAAAGGAGGAAAGAGTGGAAAAGATGGCGAAGATGGGACTCCGGGTGAGAGCGAGAATAACGACGGCGAATTATATGAAATTTACAAAGAACAACAACAGTTACGGCAGCAACTTGAAGATAGGTTAAGTAAAGAGGGCTTGAACGGAAAAGGTGGAGACATTTTAAAGAAAATGGAAGGGGTCGAACAACAGCTACTGGACAAGGGTTTTAATAGAAGTACGCTAGAAAAAATGCTCAACCTAAACTATGAATTATTAAAGCTTGAAGACGCAGATTTAAAACAAGGACAGGATTCTAAAAGAGAATCCTTGACAAATAAATCGTCATATAATAATACAAAACGGCTTGCTCCAGATGAAATAAAAAAGTACTTTAATACTACGGAAATTCTAAATCGTGAAGCCTTACCTTTGCGACAGGAATTTAAGCAAAAAGTACAAGAATATTTTAAAGCTAATGATTGATTTTTTTTCAGAAACAGATTTTGATTTATCTAAACCTGACGTGATTACCGCGTGGATATTAGAAACTATTATAAATGAAAAACATGAACTTGGTGAAGTAAGTTTTATCTTTTGCGACGATGCATATTTACACAAGTTAAACATTCAGTTTTTAGATCATGACACACTAACAGATGTGATCAGTTTTGATAATAGTTTGGGCATACAAATCCATGGCGAGATTTATATCTCCATAGAGCGCGTACGTGAAAATGCCCGTGCTTTCTCAGAATCTTTTAATGAAGAATTGCATCGCGTGATGATACACGGAATACTACATTTTTGTGGATACAAGGATAAGACAACAGAAGAAGAGCGATTAATGCGAGACAAAGAAAATAATGCATTAGAACTTTTAGGCAAGAGATAAACTGCTCGAAATCAATAAAATACACTTTAACTTACTGTGGTAGAGATAATTAACTATCTTTGCGAACTTAAAAATAATCATAACAAAGATGCCAAAGAAAACGCCTTGTTTTCTTAAAAGGTTTCACGTGGAACAATACAATATGTTTGATAAAATCTATGACGTAATAGTAGTCGGCGCGGGGCACGCTGGCGGAGAAGCTGCTGCTGCTGCTGCCAATATGGGCTCTAGCACCTTGCTTATTACAATGAATCTCCAGAACATCGGTCAAATGTCGTGTAATCCCGCTATGGGAGGTATCGCAAAGGGGCAAATCGTTCGTGAGATTGACGCGTTGGGTGGTTACAGCGGAATCATAAGTGATGAGACGGCTATCCAGTTTAAGATGCTCAACAAGTCAAAGGGGCCAGCGATGTGGAGTCCACGGGTACAGAGTGACAGAATGCGTTTTTCTGAAGAGTGGAGGTTGAAGCTCGAAAGAACTCCCAACCTTGATTTCTATCAAGAGATGGTTGGTGGTATCGTGGTAGAGGACGGGAAAATCGTGGGTGTTAAAACATCATTAGGCTTAACCGCTAGAGGTAAAACAGTGGTGCTTACTAATGGAACATTTTTAAATGGTTTAATTCATATTGGTGATAAACAATTTGGCGGAGGTAGAGCAGGAGAAAGAGCGTCAACGGGAATTACGAAAGAATTAACCGATTTAGGTTTTGAAACAGGTAGAATGAAAACGGGAACACCGCCTAGGGTAGATGGTAGATCACTAGACTTTTCAAAAATGGAAGTGCAACCTGGAGATGTTGACCCAGAGAAGTTTTCATATTCAAGCAGCACAAAGCCTTTAACAAAACAGCGAGATTGTCATTTATCTTATACAAGCCCTCAGGTTCATGAAATGCTCAAGGAAGGCTTTGATCGCTCTCCGATGTTTAATGGGTCTATTAAAAGTATAGGACCAAGGTATTGTCCATCCATAGAGGACAAGATAAATCGTTTTGCAGATAAAGATAGGCATCAATTATTTGTAGAACCAGAAGGCTGGAATACTGTTGAGTATTACATTAATGGTTTTTCCACATCTTTACCAGAAGATATTCAGTTTAGGGCGCTACGAGAAGTGGCCGGATTTGAGCAAGTTAAATTCTTCAGGCCAGGGTACGCAATCGAATACGATTACTTTCCTCCGACACAGCTAAAGCATACGCTAGAAACAAAATTAGTCTCAGGATTGTTTTTTGCAGGACAGATAAATGGAACCACAGGATATGAAGAAGCTGCGTCACAAGGGTTAATGGCTGGAATAAATGCTGCTTTGTTGGTTCAAGAAAAAGATCCTTTTATATTAAAAAGGAACGAGGCTTACATAGGTGTTCTTGTTGATGATTTGATCACTAAAGGAACAGAAGAACCTTATAGAATGTTTACCTCTCGGGCAGAATACAGAACACTGTTGCGTCAAGATAATGCAGATTTTAGACTAACGCCTAAAGGATATGATTTAGGTTTAGCCAGCGAAGAGCGTTTGCGTGAAATGGAAATCAAACAGAAAAAGAGTGACGCATTTGTGGGCTTTTTTACAAATACGAGTGTACCCCCAGAAGTTTTGAATCCAATTCTAGAATCAAAAGATTCTGCATTGGTGACACAAAGTGATAAAATGATAAGGCCTTTTTCTAGACCAAACATCACGATGGATGATATGAGAAAAATTGAGACTGTTGAAGCATTTATTAGGGAGAATGAACTTGACACAGAGGTGCTCCAACAAGCAGAAATACAAATTAAGTACGCTGGTTATATAGAGAAGGAAAAGAACAACGCAGAGAAGTTAAATAGACTCGAGGGGATTAAGATTCCAGAAAACTTTGATTACACACGATTAAAGTCCTTGTCTTATGAAGCTACAGAGAAGCTAAGTAAAATAAGACCAGTAACTGTTTCACAAGCATCGCGTATAAGTGGGGTTTCGCCTAATGATATATCTGTATTGTTAGTATATATGGGGCGTTAGCGATTTGTTTCACGTGGAACGAGTCGATTTGTCTTTGTGCCTCGGTTGGCAGACAGATAGGATGGTTCGTAGAAAACATGTATTAATACTCAGTAAAAATGATTCTTATCTAAACAAAAATTTAAGTGAGTATTATCACGTTATTAATTTAGAATAAAGAATAATCCGCTTCAAAGGAACAAAGAACACAGTGAAAGTAGCTTGCCATTTTATTATTAAATATTGATTATAAATTTGAATCTCCAGAACAATAAAGACATTACAGTAAAAGACTTCCTAGTTTCTGGGGAGTCTTTTACATTGAAGTACGACGCAGAAAAACAAATGTTGATTACAACACCGCAACCTTCGGCAGCATCACTTCCCTCCTATTATGAATCTGAAGATTATATTTCGCATACAGATGACACTAATGGAGTACTTGCTTTTCTTTATCAACGAGTGAAAACATATTCGCTAAAAAGGAAAGTCAGGCTCATATCAAAATTAAATAAAGGAGAAGGATCACTATTAGATATTGGCGCGGGTACTGGAGATTTTCTGAACGTGGCAAAAGAAAATCATTGGACAGTTTCAGGAGTAGAAGTAAATGAACAAGCCAGAGTATTAGCCCAAAATAAAGGAATCAGTTTAAAAGAAGATATGGATCTTCTTGGGGATACTAAATATGATGTCATTACACTTTGGCACGTATTAGAGCATATCCCTAACATAGAGGAAACGTGCCAAAAACTAGAATTCCATTTAAAGGAAAACGGTCATCTAGTAATTGCAGTTCCTAACTACAAATCTTATGATGCACATTATTATAAAGAATTTTGGGCTGCGTATGATGTGCCAAGACATCTATGGCATTTTTCGCAGGCAAGCATGAAGAAATTGTTTTCATCTAAAATGAATCTCATTAAGACACGTCCTTTAGTTTTTGATTCTTATTACGTAAGCTTGCTTTCAGAAAAGTATAGAACCTCAAAAAAATTATCACTAAAAGCGCTTTGGGTTGGTTTTAAATCAAATCGTAAAGCGAAACAAACTTCTGAGTACTCTTCCCTCATCTATTGCTTCAAAAAAGGCTTTTAAGACCGTTTAAGGTCCTTTTAGCCTATTTTATTATGTGATTGGCGTAATGTGTGGGCCAAAAGCCCCAGCCAGTTCTGAGCTTGCCCTAGCCACTTCTTTTGAATAAGTAATAT
>JBLHGH010000192.1:0-4127 GCA_047615425.1 Candidatus Latescibacterota bacterium | reverse complement strand
AATCTCAAATAAGGCAATAGCTCATTACGCTAGTGGTATGTATTTGGTTACATTTACGAATAGCGATTCGGTCTTTTCTAAAAAACTAGTTATTCATTAAGATAAGCCACTTTCTTTTTAACCATGCCAAATGAAAATTTTAGAAACAGATAGACTTTATCTTCGGATGATTACAACAGAAGATGCTCCTTTTATGTTGGAGTTGTTTAATTCACCTGGTTGGTTAAAATATATTGGAGACCGAAAGGTGCAAACGGTAGATGATGCAGTTACTTACATTAGAAAATACTATCTAACGAGTTATAAAGAAAATGGGTTTGGATCCTATGCAGTGGTGTTAAAGGATAGTGGTGAGATTATAGGTTCTTGCGGTATTTACAAGCGCCCAAATCTAGATAATCCAGACATCGGTTTTGCTTTTTTGCCGGATTACTTAGGGAAAGGATACGGTTATGAAGCTGCAAAAGCGGTACTAGACTATGCTGGAGCGGAATTAGGAATGACAACTATTTTAGGATTTACGGTGGAATATAATCAACCCTCGATACGGTTGTTGGAAAAGTTAGGCCTCTCTCAAAAAGGCACCCATACTTTTGATGATGATCCAGAACAATTATTACTATTTAGCACATAAATTTGTTTTATGAATAGACTTACAACAGATCGTTTGATCTTATCGCCTATAACGGAAATTGATTTTTCAGACATCCACGAAATGTACTGTTTTTATGAAGTCGCAAAGTATAACACCATCGGTATTCCTAAGGACCTTCTAGAAACTTCTATAATGCTTGCGAAGGTCATGGCGAATCCTGATAAGAAGGTCTGGATGATACGTGGGAAAAATACAGGAGTGTATATTGGAGAAATTGGCATGACGCTTTCTTCAGCTAAATATGCCAAAGGGGAAATTTATTACAATCTTCATCCAAATTTATGGGGGCAAGGTTTTGGTTCTGAAGCTCTAAAAGCTATTGTATGCTATGGCTTCGAAACGTTAAATTTGCATAGAATTGAAGCTGGTGTAGCGGTTGAAAATGCAAAATCTGTGAGTGTTCTTGAAAAGGCACGCATGCGCCGTGAAGGAACATGTAGGAAGATACTGCCACTCGAAGCAGGTTGGATGGATAACTATATGTACGCCATCTTAAACACGGATGCTCGGGATTATTAGATTATTACTGCTTTATAAGTCTTACAAAGCTTTGAGCGCTTTCATTCTTTGCCTTTATGATATATACTCCACTTGAAAGGCTAGAAATATCAATTAGATTTGCATCTAAAGATATTTGTACAAGTTGTCCGAGTGTATTATATATTTCAATACTTGTTAGTTCAATGGTGCTCGTTATTTGAATATTAGTTGAGGCTGGGTTGGGTATCACTGCAATTTCGAGTAATTCTAATTCGTCAACGCCTAAGATTTCTTCTACTGTTATTTCCATACTAATTTGATCCCAGCTTTTGATGTCATTTTCGATATACAGGTTAACGTCATAGGTGCCTTCAGCTGCATACATATGTGTTGGGTTTTGGTCGTTACTATTCATACCATCACCAAAATCCCACCACAAGTCAAGTGAGCCAATGCTTTCGTCTGTGAAAGTGACTTCAAGATTAGGGAGTGTTTCAGAAGAAAAGTTAGCGTCTGGCTTATGTTGCAACCATAAGAAATTAGTTGTTTTGTCTAAGACGATAGGCCAAAAGGCGTTAGGGGCACCAGGCCAATTGCCGTTATCTGTACCGTAGAACTCGTGGCCTTCACCATTGACGAAATAGGTTTCTTTATTTGTAAAGTTTAAAACGTCTAATTTGTCGTTAATAGGGTTACTGCCATCAACCGATGGAAACAAGGGGTAACCAAACGGAGAGCCAGATTCAAAAAGGACGGTGCTGTCATCGGTGCCGTGCGCCATAAAAATTGGTGTGGTATCTTCAACCGTGACCAAATCTGTGCTTTGTAAAGCACCCCATAAGGATAGAATGGCATCTGGCTGACCATTTTCAGCTAAATTAGCGCCAACATCTACAGGGCCTAGGTCTGGTCCATTATGAAAAAACGGAAAAATTGCATTGAAATAATCTACTTCTCTAGTGTCAATGGGTTGTTCGGCGGGATTGTTCATATATGCCGCATGCAGCGCAATAAATGCACCGGCACTACTTCCGGCTAGATATACTTTATCTGGATCAATTCCATAGGTCGATGCATTCGCGCGTAAAAAGCGTACAGCAGATCGGCCATCTTGAATTCCACGATACACGCCTCTAGTTCCATGCATAGCTACATTGGCAAGTAAATAAAAGCCTTTTCGGTAGTCAAAAGTTGCTGTTACATAACCTTTTTTCGCAAATTCTTCACAAAATGCAACCATGTCTTCATGGTTTCTATCGCCGTTCAGAAAAGCACCAGAATGTGCAAAAATGATTGCAGGTCTTAGGTTGTGAGTATCGCCTGTTGGTGAGTAGATATCCATGACCAAATTAGCATTCGTTGCGCTAGATTCATCGTAATAAGGGAAATTAATAAACGGGGCATTTCCGTAGACAACATCGGCTGTTTTAGTAGTTGTTGGAAAGAGTTCGGTGGTATATCGATACTCTTGTGCTTGCAAACTAAAAACACAAAATAAGAATAATGAGAGTATGGTTTTCATAGTAGGCAGATTAGTGCGGTGTAAGATAGTGGATTAGAGTTATATTAGAAAGGCCGACCTATAAAAAGCTATATTGGCAGCTTCGGAAGGAGCTGATTCAATATTAAAACGCAAATAGCATTTTTTTTGTTTTATTAACACTACATTTGCACTTAATTAATTTTTTAAATAATACATAATGCACACAGGCAAAGTAAAATTCTTCAACAACACCAAAGGTTTTGGTTTTATCACTGAAGATGACACAGACAAAGAACATTTCGTACACGTTTCAGGTTTAATCGATGAGGTTAGAGAAGAAGACGAAGTTGAATTTGAGCTTAAAGAAGGAAAAAAAGGATTGAACGCGGTAAACGTAAGAGTACTATAATATTCCATTTTTTAGAAAACAAAAGCCTGTCCAATTGGACAGGCTTTTTTTATGCGTTATACTTTTTTCTAATCTTCATCGTCTGGAAAGACCGTTGCTTGGTAGGCACCCGCGTCTGGATTTTGAGTAGGTCTATCGGTTTGATTCAAATCTTTTGTTGGCGAAACACCGTCTTTACCAATGCCTTCGGCGCCAGAATTTCCAAATTCAATATTGAAGTTGTTTAAGTCTGTGTTTTGAAATGTAGGGTCTTCGTTGCGAACAACCCCAGGATATAAAGGTCCCGTAAAATCGTATAGCTCGCCTTCAAATTCGTTATTTGGATCTTCAAAACGAATTAAACAATTTTCAAACTTGAAGTTGAAATCGGCCGTTTCATCAACAGCAAAACCTACTTCGCGTCTTTCATTTCCGTAGATGATACAATTTGTAAAATTAGCTTCTTCTAATGGCATTGTGAAATTGCCACCCCCTGTTTCAATAAAGTTGTCAAGCTGAACGGCAGGAAAGGTTCTAAAACTATTGGTCCAATAATTGGCAAAAGTTGAGTGGCTGAAATTGTACTTTCCGCCTAACGAACAAGCTAAAGATGCTTGACCGCTATTGTTTATCACAACATTTTCTCCAGAGATATTTGCAGTTCTACCTAATAGTCCAATATTCGATGTATTGTAGATTTGCACATCGTTAAGCGTTAATGTGGGTTCTGAGCCACCATCATTGCTATCCATTAAAATGCCAACCACATTGTTTTTTATGGTCGTATGCGTAAATACATGATCTGTACTTCCGGCGGTAAGCCAAATAGTACCCCATTGTCCTGGAATATCTTCATAGAGCGGTTCTAGTCTATCTCCTTCAAAAACAACCTCGTTTTCGAGCAATATAGGGTCTGTGCTTGGTGCGCCATTAACTTTAATCGACCCAGTGTTTCCAACGAGTATGCCGCTTCCAGCATGAAAGTGTATTCGGGCACCTGCGTCTATTGTGAGCGTTTTTCCCACATCAACAGCAGCATAGCCATAGATGACATAGGGTTTTTCGTTTGTAAAATTTAATTCTGAATTATCTAAATAGAAACCTGAAATAAGGATATCATT
>JBLHGH010000191.1:0-4140 GCA_047615425.1 Candidatus Latescibacterota bacterium | reverse complement strand
TTGAGCAGGATGCGGATATCGTTTCGTTTATCTACAGACCAGAATACTATAAAATTGATGAGTGGGATGATGAAGAACAAAGTCCAACAGCTGGTCAAGCTGAGTTCATTGTAGCCAAGCACCGTAATGGTGGTTTGGATGAAATCCGATTGAAATTTATTGGTCACCTAGGTAAGTTTGAGAATTTAGAAACTTTCGATTTTCCTTTCGAGATTGGATCTAGAATGAATAACGCCGCAAATGATGATACTTTTAAAGCAGATGATCTGCCTTCTGCCGACGAGGCCTTCGGAAGTAGTCTCAATAACGACGACAGTCCTGATGATAATGATGTCCCATTTTAAACGCTGAGTCCTTTTTCGGCTATAAAAAAAGATCAGCTTAAATCTTAAAGAACTTCAAAAGTCTATTTCTGAAACGAAATTTGTCGTTATATTAGCATGATGACGCGTATTATTTTCTTCATTTTCTTTTTTGCAATCACTTTACAGGTATCAGCTTCTTATATCCTAATTCCTATGGATGCTAAAAGTCAGAAAGAGCATTTAAAAGCCTACGGAATTACCTATTGGACCTTAGAGAAACAAGCTAAAGTTAAATGGTTGCTTAACTACCGAGGTGGCTCCTTTTTACTGCCAGATACCGAAGAAATTAGAAATGAATGTCAGATTAGAGGCGTCTCATTCGAACTGTTATCCAGTGCGGCGGCAGAGCAGATTTTAACCGAAATTAGTAGTCCGTCTCAAAATATGGAGGCTGTAGTTTTAGAAAAAGCACCTCGCATTGCTGTGTATTCTCCGAAAACGAATCTACCATGGGATGACGCGGTTACTATGGTTCTTACCTATGCTGAAATTCCGTATACCACGATTTATGACGAAGAAGTTATTTCAGACCAACTCATTTTATATGATTGGTTGCACTTACATCATGAAGATTTTACGGGTCAATACGGAAAGTTCTATCGATCATTTCGAGCTGCCCCATGGTACATTAGAGAAAAGAAGAATGCTGAAGCATTGGCGGCTAAAATGGGCTATTCGAAAGTTTCAGAAGCAAAAAGAGATGTTGCTTTAAAGATTCGAGATTATGTTGCTGGTGGGGGATTTATGTTTGCTATGTGTAGCGCAACTGATAGCTTTGATATTGCCTTATCTGCGCAAGGTTTAGATATTTGTGAGCCAATGTTCGATGGTGATCCAAGTGAACCAGGGTATCAAAATAAAATTGATTACACGCAAACCTTCGCTTTTAAGAATTATACACTTGAACGCAGCCCAATGGTATACGAGTTTTCGTCTATAGATATGACATCCAAACGTCGTGTTTCAAAAGAAACAGATTACTTCACCCTAATGGATTATTCGGCTAAATGGGATCCTATTCCGTGTATGTTGGTACAGAATCATACTGCTTTGGTTAAAGGTTTTATGGGTCAAACTACCAGCTATCAGAGAGAAGAGATTAAATCAAACGTATTGATCATGGGTGAGGATAAAGCAAGTGGCGAAGCACGTTATATCCACGGTATTAAAGGCAAAGGATTCTTCACTTTTTATGGTGGCCACGATCCTGAGGATTATCAGCATAGAGTAGGGGATGCTAAAACTGAATTGGCATTACACCCAAATTCTCCGGGCTACAGATTGATATTAAACAATGTCTTATTTCCTGCTGCTAAGAAGAAGAAGCAGAAAACCTGATTTATGGATATGCTGTTTGACGCGGTGTATCGTGCTCTTTTCTGGCTTTCGGAAGTTTCTGGATACACATACAGAGAAATAAATATTCTAATATATTACTTTGTCTCTCCTTTTGTTTTTGTTTATCTCTTTGAACGAATTACTAAAACCCATTATATAAAAGTCACCTATTCGGTTTTGGCCATTAGTGCACTCATTTTTATTACAGATTTTGAAGAATATTCGGATCGTGCGTTCGAGGCTTCAGTCGTATTTCTTAAAGGCTTTGATGTAATTGGCCTAAATTATATGCAAGCGTCGCTAGTCGTTTGTGTGATTCTACCAATACTCATTGGTTTGGTACTATTATATTTTGGACAAAAAAAAGCCCCACTCAAATGAGCGGGGCTTTCTAGCGAAATAATAGGTTTTTAATTCCTTACTGTACTTTCTTTATGATCGCTTCAAAAGCTGCTGGGTCATTCATTGCTAAATCTGCAAGTACCTTACGGTTAAGCTCGATCCCATTAGTTTTTAATGCTCCCATAAATTGTGAGTAAGACATTCCATGCTGACGTGCACCTGCGTTGATACGTGTAATCCACAACGCTCTAAACGTTCTTTTCTTTGCACGACGATCTCTGTATGAGTAAGACATTGCTTTCTCAACTGCATTTTTAGCAACCGTCCATACGTTTTTTCTTCTACCAAAGTAACCTTTGGCTTGTTTCATTACTTTTTTTCTACGTGCTCTCTTGGCAACGCTGTTTACTGATCTTGGCATAATTTTTAGTTTTTTGTAGCAGGCGGACGATAATTGTCACTTTTTAGTTCTCTTAGCAATATTGCTTTTGAACAGCCCAACTCCAGGGTTTATAAATTGTGTTAACCGGTTAAGGCAATTACATCATTCTGAGCATTTGCTTAACATTGCTTTCATCTGGCTTAGATACTAAACCATCATGAGTCAATTTTAGCTTACGTTTTTTAGACTTCTTTGTTAAGATGTGACTTTTAAACGCATGCTTTCTTTTAATTTTTCCAGTACCAGTCACTTTAAATCGCTTCTTAGCACTAGATTTTGTTTTTTGTTTAGGCATGTTTCCTTTATTTATTACTATTTCGCATTATATAAACAATCGATTCAATACATCGAGATGTTACTTTTTCTTCGGAGCGATGAACATAATCATTCGCTTCCCTTCTAATTTTGGCATTTGCTCTACTTTTCCAAGCTCTTCCAATTCCTGTGCAAGTTTTAACAACAAGATCTCTCCTTGGTCCTTATAAATAATAGAACGCCCTTTAAAGAACACATAGGCCTTTAATTTAGCTCCATCTTTCAAGAACTTTTCGGCATGCTTCTTTTTAAACTCATAATCATGATCATCTGTGTTAGGACCAAACCTAATTTCTTTGATAATCACTTTAGTAGCTTTAGACTTCATCGCCTTCTCGCGCTTCTTTTGCTCGTAGACGAATTTCTTATAATCCATAACCTTACAAACCGGAGGTTTTGCATTTGGAGAAATTTCCACAAGATCTAACTCTTGTTCTTCCGCTATGGCTAACGCATCCTTAATTGGATAAACACCAATTTCGATGTTTTCACCAACTAGTCGTACCTCTTCCTCACGAATCTTTCTATTGATTCTGTGTTGGTCTTCTTTAATGATCCTTGCAGGACCCCGGCTTCTTTTTCTACGTATTGCTATGACTAACTATTTTAACTGTTAAATTCTTTTATTTCTTTACTAACTTCGTCCGAAATCATCTTTCCGAAGGCGTTTATAGACATACTGCCCATATCTCCTTCGCTATGTTTTCTTACGCTAATCGTTCCGTCTTTTTCTTCTTGTTCCCCTACAATCAGCATATACGGGATTTTATTCATTTCAGCTTCCCGTATTTTCTTGCCAATAGTCTCGTTACGATTATCTACAAGGGCGCGAATTTCGTGATTTTCAAGCAAATTTAAAACTTTTTCAGCGTATTTTTCATATTTTTCACTTAATGATAAAATACTTACCTGTTCGGGCATTAGCCAAAGTGGAAAATTGCCTCCAGTATGTTCTAATAAAATCGCGATAAATCGCTCCATACTCCCAAAGGGTGCGCGGTGTATCATGACCGGTCTGTGAAGTGCGTTGTCGCTGCCTTTATAGGTCAGTTCGAAACGTTCAGGTAAGTTGTAATCCACCTGAATTGTACCCAACTGCCAGCTTCTTCCCAGGGCGTCTTTTACCATGAAATCTAACTTAGGACCATAGAATGCGGCCTCTCCAGTTTTAATCACATAATCGAGTCCTTTTTCTTTCGCCGCATTAATAATCGCTTGCTCTGCTTTTTCCCAGTTTGCAACATCACCAATGTACTTTTCTGGTTTATCCAAATCGCGCACCGAAACTTGTGCGGTAAAGTTTTCAAACCCTAATGATCCGAATACATATAATACCAA
>JBLHGH010000190.1:0-4153 GCA_047615425.1 Candidatus Latescibacterota bacterium | reverse complement strand
TTCAGAAACAAAAATACAACAAATAGCTAATAGAAATGGCACTTTTATTCGATTAAACATGAAGGAAAAAATAGCAGCAGTACACGAATTTCACACAGCATTCGGTTTGGGAATTAAGCATTCACCCACAGCAGATTTAGACATCAAAAAGAATTTACTTCGGTATGAACTCATGCGGGAAGAAAATGAAGAATACCTGGAAGCAGCCAATAATAATGACCTGATAGAGGTAGCTGATGCCTTAGGGGATATGCTCTATATTTTATGTGGTACCATCATCGAACACGGCATGCAAGATAAAATCGTGGAAGTCTTCAATGAGATACAACAATCTAATATGAGTAAATTGGGCGCGGATGGTAAACCCATCTATAGAGAAGACGGGAAAGTACTCAAGGGGCCAAATTATTTTAAGCCGAATATTCAGGCAATTCTAGATCGGTAGTTTGCTGGAGGTTTAATTTCGTCTATCGTCTATCGTCTATCGTCTATCGTCTATCCCACCTTCACACGCCATCCAAATGGATCTTCCGCGCGGTTAGATTGAATGTCCATCAATTCGGTTTTAAAACGGGTCGCGAAGCTGTCATTAGGCTTTTCAAGGTCATAGACAATTTCTTGGTAGCAGAATGCGCTTACCGGGCTTATAACTGCCGCGGTTCCACTTCCAAAAATTTCTTTCAACGAACCATCTTTCGAGGCTGCAACTAATTCATCCACGGTTAGTTTCCTAACCTCTGTTTTTACCCCTGCCTTTTCAGCTATCTTTAAAACACTTTTTCGTGTTACGCCATCTAAAATTCTATCGCTTGTTGGTGCAGTGATTAGCATGTCATTTATTCGAAAGAAAACATTCATGGTTCCTGCTTCTTCCAAGTATTTATGCTCGTTGGAATCTGTCCAGATAATCTGGTCAAAGCCTAATTCTTTTGCCAAACTGGTTGGATAGAACTGGGCTCCGTAGTTTCCAGCAGCTTTTGCTGCCCCAACACCACCGTCAGCAGATCTACTGTAATGTTCAGCAATCATTACGCGCACATCACCTGTATAATAGGCTTGCGCTGGAGATAGTAAAATCATGAATTTGTAGCGATCTGATGGCGAGGCAGAAACCCCTACCTGTGTTGCTATCACAAAAGGTCTGATATAAAGCGAATTACCATGCCCTGCCTTCACCCAGTCACGGTCCATATCAACTATAGTCGTTAATGCTTCAAAAAATATGTCTTCCGGGAATTCTGGAATTGCGAGACGTTTGGACGATTTGTTTATTCGTTCAAAATTTTGATCTGGTCTAAAAAGGAAAACTTCATCGGCCTCATCCTTATATGCTTTCATGCCTTCAAAAACAGCTTGTCCATAATGGAATACTTTTGCGCCAGGAGAAATGGTGAGTAGACCGTAGGGTTTGATTGTTGGGTTCTGCCATGCACCATCAATATAGTCACATTCAAACATATGGTCTGAAAAGACACTTCCGAAGGTCAAATTGTTGAAGTCTACTTCGCTTATCCTAGACTCTGAAACAGGGTTTACTATTAATTTAGTATCTGTGGTGTTCATATTCGTTGTTGTGGTTTAACGATGCGAAATTAGTTAAAAGTATATCCATAAAAAATGGGGAAAATTCATTAAAATTGCAGTATCTTATTAGACAATTAATTTCTCAACACTTTATAATGAATAAGTTACCATTTTTACTTGTTTTAGCTATTATTTTCGTCGGTTGCAATGGCCAAGTTAAAACCCAGGCTCCTGAAATACTGATAAATGAAATCGCTATAAATTATGCCTCCTTCGGAGATAAAATCAATGATGGTGCAGTGCTGCCAAAAACCGAAATGATTGAGAAGTTTCAATCATTGAAGCCAGGTGATACTGTTGCTGTAAAATTTACTTCTGAAGTAAAAGAAGTTTGTCAGAGTAAAGGATGCTGGATGCGAATGGATATGGGTGAAGAAGAAGCGATGGTGAAGTTTAAGGATTATGGTTTTTTTATGCCGAAAAACATTGCTGGTCAAGAGGCGATTGTTTCTGGGCTGGCCTTTGTAGAAGAGGTAAGTGTTGACGAGCAGCGCCACTATGCGGAGGATGCTGGTAAAACCAAAGAAGAAATCGAGACTATTACCGAGCCTAAACGCACACTTTCGATTGTTTCCAATGGGGTTCTTATTCCTACGGAAAACTAAAACGTGAAACGAGAATTTCTTATCACCGGAGATGGTTCTGTAACCATTCATCTGCCAGATTGGGATGAACAGTATCATTCTAAACATGGCGCTATTGCCGAAGCGCAGCATGTTTTTATTCAAACGGGACTTCGTTTTATTAATTCTGAAGAAAAAAGGAGTGAAGTCTCTATTCTTGAAATTGGCTTTGGAACAGGTCTAAATGCGTTGTTAACTTTGGGTTATGCGCAAGAAAACGAACAACAAATAAATTACACTGGGGTGGAGGCTTTTCCGGTTAGCTCTTGGGAAGTCAGTCAATTAAACTACCCCGAACAATTGGGCGTTTCGAGGCAGGTTTTCTTAGATCTCCATGATGGTGCGTGGGAAGAATCCATTGCCATTATTCCGAACTTTTTACTTGAAAAGAAAAAGCAACAGTTTTCAGAAATAAAGGATCTGAATCGCTTCAACCTAATCTATTTTGACGCTTTTGGTGCACGCGTGCAACCAGAATTGTGGACGGAAGACATTTTCAGAATAATGCATGCTGCACTGAAAAAAGATGGCGTTTTAGTTACGTATTCAGCTAAAGGAAGTGTTCGAAGAGCAATGCAGGCTGTTGGGTTTCAAGTAGAGCGCCTTCCGGGACCTCCTGGGAAAAGAGAAATGCTTCGGGCAATTAAGCATTGAAATACTATTTGCTAATCTTCCGTTAAGGTGCTTGCCTTAACTTTGTTTAAGGCTTAATTTTGATAAAAAAAAAGGGATGACCATTTTGATTGCGGGTGCAACAGGCTTAATTGGACGAGAAATCGTTAGACAGTTCAAGGAATCTGGGGTTCATGTGAACTACCTAACTACTTCCAAAGAAAAGATTGAGAAATCTGCCACCTATAATGGGTTTTATTGGAATCCTGCCACTGCTGAAATAGATAAAGAAGCTTTTACGGATGTTAGCGCCATCATCAACTTGGCTGGTGCAACCATCGCGAAGCGTTGGACGCCTAAATACAAAAGAACAATTCTGGACAGCAGAACCCAATCAGCAGAAGTTCTTTTTAACGCTCTTCAATCTACCCCTCACAAGGTTAATCAATATATTTCTGCTAGCGGAATCAGTATTTATCCGAATTCAAAAAGCAAGTTATATTCAGAAGAAAGCTTGGAAATTGACACTAGTTTTTTAGCAGAAGTGGTCGTTGCTTGGGAGCTATCTGCAGACGCTTTTAGGGGTTTAGGAATTGAAGTTGCTAAGGTGAGAACGGGTGTTGTGTTGGCTACTGATGACGGTGCGCTTAGGGAGATGCTAAAGCCAATAAAAATAGGCTTGGGATCTGTTCTAGGGGATGGGGAACAATGGCTATCTTGGATTCATATTGAAGATATAGCGCGAATGTATCTGTTTGTGTTGGATCAACATTTAGAGGGTGTATACAACGCTGTTGCTCCAAGTCCAGTCACCAATAAAAAAATAACAAAGACTATTACTGCCATTTTAGGGAAATCATTGTGGCTTCCGTCGGCACCGGCTTTCATGATTCGCATGGTGCTCGGAGAAATGAGTACACTCCTCCTCGAAGGTCAGTTAGTGTGTCCTAAAAAGATGGAAGCACACGGGTTCAAGTTTCACTATACAAATATTGAAAGTGCATTGAGGCATTTGATGAGATAAAATCTTTATGCTTTTCTGCCGTACCTATTCTTGAGAATTTCGGGAGCAGTTGCGGCAGTTTCAATTTCTGGAGGATCTGATGTTTTTCACACGAACTAAAACTAATTGCCATAAGAAGTATGATAGTAAGAACTAAATTGTTTTTATTATTATTTTAAGTTTATTGGTTTAACTCACTAAAACTATTAGGCAAGGGGCTAGTTAGTCTTAAAAAATCGCTAAAATAAGCCGTGACATTTTGACATTTCTTAAGAAATGGCAGTACTTTTGCTACCTTCAAAAAAAGAAAATACTAGGTAGGCATGAGCAA
>JBLHGH010000189.1:0-4172 GCA_047615425.1 Candidatus Latescibacterota bacterium | reverse complement strand
GCTGTTGAACCTAGTGTCACAAAAATGGCTGGAAATCCTGACTTAAAAGCTGTCGGTCCAGCGCCTAAATGTTTTGCTGGCCTCTCCTCCGCACCATTCGGGTCGATGGCTGTCCTTTTTCTATTGTGTGATTTGTCGATGAATAGAACCACATGATAGTGGTCATGCATCACAGAATAAGCAACCAAATCGAGAGCAAGTACAGTAGTAAGTTCGAGTAGTTTATCTTCAATCCATTGTCGTCGATGCGCCAACGATTGGCCGGTTAATGCATCTTTACCGCCCAGAAATGCACGGCGAACACAGCGTGAGCTGCAATGGTAATAGGGGGTGGCGTTGAGAGAAACCTGCGTCTTCCTTGATCTTGGCATCACAATATCCTTTTGTGAGAGTTGAACGAAATAATTTAACAGGTGAGAATTTTATGTCAATTTATTTTCTATGGGTGTCTACAAAGGTGTCTACAAAGGTGTAAACTAAGCTTTAAAGATAATATCTCTTTTAACTCTAAACCTATATTTGACTTGCCAAAGGCGAGTACAAGATGTGGCTTTAAAGTTGAGAGGGGATTTTAATTGTAAGATCTAGCTGCTTACTAGTTATCACATAAAAATAAAAGAGATTCTAATGAGTCAAACAAACTCAGTTCAAGATAAGAAGTTCCTGGCGGACATAAAAAAGAAGTTTGTATCGGTAGCAGGGGAAGACAAAGTCATTGACCAAAATGAACTTCAAAAAGCATTAGATATTAAAGATGCCCATTATGCCTCAAGAATTTTCTCTGTTATTGACGATGATAAAAGTGGCGAAATTGATCTTCGGGAATTTTTGGATTTTGTTGAGAATCTAGTGAATGGCGATGAAGATGCGAAGTTATCATTTACCTTTAAGTTATATGACACGGATTGTAGCGGAAGCATCGAAGAGTCTGAGTTGGGTCAAATTATTACCGCTTCATTAAATGAAAATGGTCTAGAAATTGATTCTGATCTTCAAGAAAAGCTGACACATATTATGTTTGCTAAAGTTGATACGGATAATAGCGGCACAATCAGTTTCGACGAATATAAGGATTTGATGGATCAGTATCCTGATTTAAAGAGACGCATGACTGTTTCGGCGGCTAAATGGTTGACGCCAGAGCCTGTTAAAAATGAAGAAAGTGAATCTCTGGTTTCAAAAGTATCGAACTCGATATCACGCTTAACTCAATATGTTTCAAATAATCCTTCGGTAACATTTTTTCTCTTTTTGTATGCTGTTACTAATGTGTATTTGTTTTTGAACGCGGTAGATACTTATGCTGAAAAAGGTTCGAATACTTTTATTCAAATAGCGAGAGGTGGGGGAGCAGCTTTAAATTTTAATGGCATGTTAATTCTTGTGCCCATGTTACGTATTTTATTAACAAAGCTTCGTGCGACTATTCTTGGTAAAGTAATTCCTTTTGACGAAAGTATAGAGTTTCATAAACTAATAGCTCACGTCATGATGCTAATGGCTTTAGTTCATACAACGGCACATTTGTTAAATTATTCAACACTTGAAGGTTCAATTATTTCTTATTTGTTGACTACGAATGCTGCTTTAACAGGATCTTTATTGTTGATAGTATTCTCAGTAATGTGGGTTGGGGCGCAAAATTTTGTGCGTCAGAAAGGTCACTTTGAAGTTTTCTATTTTACGCATTTAGCGTTTGTTCTGTGGTTTGTGTTTATTCTATTACACGGTCCTGTTTTTTGGATTTGGGCTGCAGTACCTATTAGTCTTTATCTTATTGAGTGGGCTATTCGTTTTATTAAGAATAAAAAGCCAGTGGAAGTGCGAACGATAACTCCTCTACCTTCTGGTGTAACTGCGGTTGAATTGAATAGGCCTGATTACTTCAAATATCAGTCGGGTGATTATTTGTTTATTAAATTGCCGGCGGTTTCTAAGCATGAGTGGCATCCGTTTACGATTACTAGTTGCCCTGAGGAAACCGACAAGCTTTCAGTTCATGTGCGAGGTTTAGGTAATTGGACAAAACGCTTGCATGAGTTTGCGAAAACGAATGAGTCTGTGGAAGGATTGACGGCTCATTTAGATGGTCCTTACGGTACGCCAAGTACACATATATTTGAATCTAGAGTGGCAGTGATGATAGGTGCTGGCATAGGTGTCACGCCGTTCGCATCGATTTTAAAAAGTATCTTTATGAGCAAAAAGAAATCTGGCATTGAGAAAGTGCATTTCTACTGGATGAATAGAGATCAATACTCCTTCGAATGGTTTGCCAGCATGTTAATGTCGCTTCGTTATGATAATGATTCAGCAGTTTTAGATACTAATGTTTTTCTGACCGGTGTGAAACTTGATATGAAATCTACGGGCTTAGATATGGCGATGGATATTTATCTGAAGGAAACGGGTAAAGATCTATTAACGGGACTCCCTTCAAAAACTAACTTGGATCGCCCCAATTGGGATCAGATTTTTGCTGGCTTAGCCAAGGAGCATGAGGACAAAAAGGTTGATGTTTATTTTTGTGGTCCCTTGGTGCTTTCAAAAATACTAGGAAATCTATGTGTTAACCATGGGTTTAGTTTTAGAAAAGAAAACTTCTAGACTGGCCCTTTTGAATCAGCATCTTTTCATTTAGATAAAAGGTGCTACCTTCTTACTAATGTGACTGTTCCAATGAAAGATGATCGTTTTGAAATTAAATGTGGTGTAATGATTGCTATTTTTGCAAGCTTTCTTGCCATCATGCAATTAGGCAGTGCAGAAAGTGAAGAGGCAATGACTATTGCCTATGCTGAGAAAACAAATGCTTATGGCTGGTATAACGCAAAGAGCATTAAACAAAATTTGGTTGAAGGGCAGAGAGATACGCTGACATTCTTACTTGAATCTGGGGCGATTACTAGAGAGTTGACTGGCGCTACCCAGAAAAACTTAGAAGCATTAGAACTAAAGGCTGCTCGATATAAAGCTGAAAAGAAAGAAATTTTGCTTGGCTCGGCAGCAGTAGGGGAAGAGAACTGGACAGATTTATCGGATGATTCTCGCGGAACCATTGTTGGTGCAAAAGAATGGGAAAAGAACGCTGAGACATATGGTGCAGTCAATGAAGTTTTTGACCTATCGAACTTAATCCTTCAAATTTGCTTGGTCATCAGTGCAATTTGTTTGATGGTGCAATCTACAAAGTCACGAGCTATTTTTTTTACCAGCGCCATCCTTATTGGTCTTGTTGGCTCTGGGATAGGCGTTAAAGCTGTTTTTGAGTTTATTGCGCTCTCGTCGTAGCCACGTAAGTAATACGGTTTAGTGATTTGAGCTGAGCTTGCCTGTGTTTGATGTTAATTTTTAAACCACTTCTTTAAAGGTCCTTCCTAAACGCCTTCTTTAATTTGGCTTTCATGCCCTATGTCCGAGATCCAGTTTGGGAATGAAGTTCCCCGTGTCGGCTCCAAGCGCGAACAAGTAAAATTTGTACACAGGCGCTGTATGTCGTTCTAAACCATTAATCGGAAGTCATTTAGTCTAAAAAATAGACTCGACCACGTTAATGGATATAGAAGAATGGACAAAGAAGTCATTCATAGGCACCCATACTTTAAAAGTTCCAAATTTAGCCCAAAACATTTCACGTCCTTTAAGAAAAGCAGTGGTAGTCATGGTAAAAAACGAATGAGTTTAAACAGAATTATCCTTTTCTGGTTACCACGCGACCTTTGACCAAATCCAAAACATAGCTATCCGATGGACGATGCTTCGGCCATGCTATTTTTTAGTATTTTTATTACGAGCGTTCTGTTAGGTAGGAAAAAACCTTTCACACGCTCGAATACCATGCACCTACTGTTTTCCAAGTTGTTCACAGGCTTGTTTTATGTGATATGACGTGCCGACTAGTGACTTGAACTGGCTTTCAAAGTTTTTACTCAGGTAGCACCAGTGTTTTGGGTCGATGTTCAATTGCTGGAGGATTTTCGGCGTGCTTTCAGGTATGGCGCCGCGCTTATCATCCCGTAGTATTCTGCCGGTCCAATCTACCAGTTCTAGGTAATCGGTGAGCTTAAACGGTAGGCCGTTTGGCATATCGCGTCTAGGGTTACCAGCAAAGGGATGCAGTCCATCTGTCTGTTGCAGTGGGTCATTCGGTTGCTTGGCCTTTTCAGCCTGTT
>JBLHGH010000188.1:0-4187 GCA_047615425.1 Candidatus Latescibacterota bacterium | reverse complement strand
AAGGACATGGAAGCTCAAGGATTTGAATTTCTTGGAGTAAATTCTAAACTTAAGAAAGATCCGCAATTTGTAGGTTTAAAGGAAAAAGGCCTTCATTTCGTTATAGTTAGAGCGATTACTTACCCTGAAGATGCTAATGTTTACGATGAGGCGTTTATGATTTCAATTAAAGAACACGCCAAACAGTTTGACGCAAAAACATTTTATGCGGGCGTTGGCTTAGGACACGGTTTAGACTATGCGAAGCCTGTCCTAAAAGATGAAGATTATACCATGGTCTATAATGGGCTTCAAGAGATTTAACTGTGAAAAAGCTATGCTTCATATTAGGGTTGTTATTACTTCTGGTTTCTTGTAAAAATGAATCCAGTGATGTCCAAGTATTGTTTGGAAATGCCTTCGGAACTACATACGCTATTAAATACTATCCTAGTAAAAACTTCAACGCCGAAAGCGGAATCGACTCCGTTATTTATGCGGTGAACAAGTCGGTGAGTACCTATATGCCCGAAAGTGATATCTCGAAAATTAATAGGGGCGATGCTACAGTGATTGTAGATGCAATTTTTAAAAATGCTTTCCGTATTTCAGAAACGGTTTATATTAATTCTAACGGTTATTTTGATCCTACAATTGGGGTGCTTCGCAATGCTTATGGGTTTGGAGATACCGCTCCAATTAGAGAGATGAGCCCAAGAACTGTTGATTCTCTCATGGATTTTGTTGGTTTCCGAAAGGTACGTCTTACCAAGGATGGCACTATCCAGAAGGACAATCCAAATATCTATTTTGATTTTAACGCTGTGGCGAAAGGCTACGGAATTGATTGTATTGGGAGCTATTTAGAGTCACAGGGCGTTTCAAATTATCTCGTTGAATTGGGAGGTGAAATTTTAACGAAAGGACGCAATAAAGAAAAAAATAAGGCATGGGTTGTGGGTATTGAGTCGCCTGAGTCCGAACTTGAAGACAGAACCACTATTGTAACTATTAAGCTTGAAAACAAGGGAATGGCTAGCTCTGGAAACTATCGCAAATTCCGAGTGGATTCGATTACAGGAAAGAAGTATGTTCATACAATAAATCCATTAACGGGTTCTGCGGAACAAAGTGACTTAACGAGTGCAACCGTGATTGCTAATTCATGCGCAGAGGCAGATGCGTATGCCACTGCTTGTATGGCGCTAGGGTTTGAAAAAGCAAAAGAACTGCTTGTAAATACAGCGGAGGTTGAAGGGTATTTAACGTATACAGATACTAAAAATGTAAGTCAAGTCTATATTTCTGAAGGCTTCCGAAATGTAATTATACATTGATTAGTGCCTTCTAAGGGTAAAACTTACATGATCTTCCAAGCTGCAGTGTTTATCTAAAAGGAGCCAATTTATTTTTTGCAGACTGGTAGCAACTCGCCTTTGGCCAAACGATATCTGTTGATTTTTTCTTCGGAAAGTTCTGCGGTAAGGTCAATAGCTTCAACCTGAAACCCTATGCTTTCTAAGGTATCGAAGTAATCCATGCCGTACACACGAACATGATCGTACTGTCCAAAAATTTTGGCTCGTTGCTTCGGGTCGGTTATTGAGTCGTCTTCAAAGGTTTCAGTAGTATTCGCGTCATAGGGGACTTGTAATATAGCCGTGCCACCTGGAGCCAATACACGATAAATTTCTTGCATCGCTTTAGTGTCGTCTGGAATATGTTCTAACACATGATTACAAATAATAAAGGAATACGTATTGTCTTCAAATGGTAGGTTACAGATATCTGCTTTTACATCAGCAATTGGAGAATTGAGGTCGGTTGTTGTATAATCCAGGTTGTCTAATTTTTTAAAGCGTTTCAAAAATGCCTGTTCAGGAGCAAAGTGGAGTACCTTTTGGTGCTTTGTAAAAAAGGAGGTGTTTTGGGTAATATAGAGCCAGAATAAGCGGTGGCGTTCTAGTGAAAGTGTTCCAGGCGCCAAAACATTTTCTCGTACGTTTTCGTAGCCGTAAGGCAGAAACTTTCGGTATGATTTGCCGTCAATTGGGTCTGTATATTTTTTACCGTGAAGAAAAAAGGCTATGATTGGTCTAACCACATAACTTAATCGAATAAGTAGGGCTCTGGGAAATAAATTCAGAAAAAACTTAAATAACTTTTGCAAGAGATTCGCTTTTAAAGCACTAATGCCTTTTCTCTAAAGGCATCTTCTTCATGACTTTCTATACCTAAGGCTTCATAAATATAACCGAAAGTAGATAAAAGTTCGGGTTTACCATTCACCAAAGCCACATTGTGCTCAAAATGTGCACTTGGTTTTCTGTCAGCAGTTAAGATGGTCCAACCATCTTTTAGTTGCTCAATTCTTCGTGTTCCTTGATTGATCATGGGTTCAATAGCCACGGTCATACCTTCAATCAATTTTTTACCTTTTCCTCTACGCCCGTAATTAGGCATCTCAGGGTCTTCGTGCATTTTACGTCCCAATCCATGACCTACTAGCTCACGTACAACACCATAGCCTCTATCTTCGCAGTACTGCTGAATTGCATAACCAACATCACCTGTTCTGTTGCCTGCCTTTATAGCGGCAATTCCAGCATAAAGGGACTCTTTGGTGACTTCTAGCAGTGTTTTTGTTTCTTCGGAAATTTCACCTACGGGAAAAGTATAGGCATGATCCCCGTAAAATCCATGTTTAATTGCACCGCAATCTATAGATATTATATCTCCTTCTACCAGCGGATTATCATTTGGAATTCCGTGAACCACTTGGGCATTTGGGCTCATGCACAGCGTATTTGGGAAATCATATAATCCCAGAAAACCAGGCACCGCGCCATGGTCTCGTATAAAAGTTTCCGCCAAGGCATCCAAATGCAAAGTAGTCACACCTGGTTTCACCTCTTTAGCTAACATTCCAAGGGTTTTTGACACAATGAGCGCCGCCTCACGCATCAATTCAATTTCTTCTCTTGTTTTAGGTATAATCATATGTTGTTCTTAAAACCAAAACCGTTTTTTCTTTTTTCTCAATTGCGGAGTTGATTGAGATTCGCCAATATAGTGTTGGTAAATTTCGCCCCAGCTTTTTAGTCCTCCAGCATTTCGGTCATCTATAAAGACATCTGCATTTATCTTTCTACTGTACTTTGGATCAAATTCTTCTTCGGGGAAAGAATTGTTCACAGCATAAAATACAATTCCGTTTTCTTTACAAAAAGCAACAGCCTCGTCTAAGGTTTTTCCATGTCTATATGTCCATAGAATTAAACGGTGGCCTTTTTCTTGTAGCTTTTTTAAGGTGTCAAAAGCGAAAAGAATAGGCTTTCCAATTCTCGGATAATCATCCTCAACGATGGTTCCGTCAAAATCTACGGCTATGTTTAGAGTGTCAGTAATCATTAGGTTTATAAACGGTAAAATTACAAAGAAATCTGCCTACTTCTAAATTATAGGTTCATTATATAAGCGATTTTCCCGTCATGATTGCGGGTTTGCTAATCCCCATGAATTCTAAAATGGTTGGAGCAATATCTCCCAAAATACCATTATTCACTTGCTTACAATCTGCATCAACTACGATGATGGGTACTGGATTAGTGGTGTGAGCAGTATTTGGTGATCCATCTTGGTTGATCATTGTTTCGCTATTACCATGATCGGCAATGATAATCGTAGCGTAGCCTGCCTCAAGTGCTGCGTCTACGATGGTTTTAGCACAACCATCTACAGTTTCACATGCTTTTATTGCGGCCTTAAAGTTACCTGTATGTCCTACCATGTCTGGGTTAGCGAAATTTAAGCAGATAAAATCGGCTGTTTGTTGCTGAATTTCAGGAAGTATTTTGTCTCGTAGATCAAAAGCACTCATTTCGGGCTGTAAGTCGTATGTGGCTACTTTTGGTGAGGGACATAATAATCTAGATTCGCCTTCAAATGGACGTTCTCTTCCGCCGTTAAAGAAGAAAGTTACGTGAGGGTATTTTTCGGTTTCGGCAATTCTAATTTGTTTTTTCTCATGTTTTTCTAGGACTTCGCCGAGGGTATCGTTTAGGTTTTCTTTGCGATACACTACTTGCACTCCTTTGTAAGAATCGTCATAATTTGTGAGGGTAACGTAATGCAATGGCATCCGGTGCATTCCGTGTGCTTCAAAATTCTCTTGCGTTAGTGCTCGGGTAAGCTGTCTGCCTCTATCT
>JBLHGH010000187.1:0-4194 GCA_047615425.1 Candidatus Latescibacterota bacterium | reverse complement strand
TACCTAATAATTCATGAAACCCTTGAGCAAAAACTTCAACAGTACTTCATATAAATTTATATTTTCTATTTACACCCTTTTTTTTGGGTTTGGTTTATTCACACCAAATTTATGGGCCGAAGAAGAAGAAAGAAAAAACTACTTCCAACCGCTAAATGAAGTGTTTCAAACGGAAACGGTTTATCCGCAGGAACAAGGTGAGGTTCAACTGCAAATATCCCCTACGTTCTCGGAAGGAAGCAATCGCAAAACCTTCAAGACCCCTTTATCCATCGAGTACGGCATAACCGATTTCTGGCAAGTAGGCGTGGAATGGGATTCTTATATCAATCGAAATCCTGATGCTGGAATTACAACACGAGGCTCTGGCGATATAGAAATTTCTACCAAGTACAGCTTTATGAATATTGCAGATTCTAATTATCATGCTGCTGTTGGATTTGAAATTGGGTTTGCGGCTGGCAATATCAACAAAGAATTGACTGAAGGTTTTAACGAATATGAACCCTTTATAATTCTAGCTAAAGATTTTCCAGAACTAAATAATAGCCAGGTCTTCACCCGATTGAGTGTTGGCTTTGCAGATCGAAAAAAAAGACATGAAGACCCAGATGAAGACGAAACAGAAGCCAATGAACTTAGCTGGGACTTGGGCTTTTTTATACCTGTCGGCCCCATAAGGCTCACTACAGAATTTAACTGGCGAACCAATGAATGGCATAATAGCGGTGATGAAAACCAAATCTTCCTCACCCCTGGAGTGGTTTGGGATTTACCAGGAACGTGGGAATGGGGAATAGGAGCGCCTATCGGATTGAACGACAAATCAGATAATTACAGAGTTGTCACTCAGTTAATTTATGAATTTGACATAGACTAGTACAATTGACCACAGCAATGACACACGACGCCTTTCTTATGAAACCTATATTTGGAATTAGAAAAAAATTCTTCATTATTTTCGCAGGACTTTTCCTGTCTGTATTGGCCTTGTCCGCAATAATTTTGCACACCTTTTCTTCTGTTAGCAGACATAAAGAAAGAATGGAATTTTCTTACTCACAAATAGAAGTGAGCGAAAAGATCTTGATCCTAGGCCATACTCTCATCCGAGAATTTGGAGATGTTTTAGATGGAGGGATTGAGGACCAAGAAGAGATCATTGAGGCCCATAGTGAAACGCTAAAAATGATAGATAAATACAAATCCGTAATATTTGCGGAGCAATCCTATTTGCAAGAAGAAGAAGAACTTGATGAGATCAATCATGTACTTTCTGTTTACATGTCTCATTACTCAAAGCTTGAATCCATCCTAGCCTCACGCCGCAGCGCTATGGATAAAAAAACAGAATTTAGAGCCTACAAGGAAGTCAATTTTGAAGATTCATGGACGGAACTTATCAGAAAAATTACCGAAGGCGAATTAGCAGAAATCAGGTTAGTCGACCAAAAAATTAAAGCAGAATTTGCATTTGTTGAGTTATTAGCATGGATCTCCATTGCAATAACTTTGCTTATATTTTTATTTGCCTACCGCTGGATATTAACAGGGGTAACCAAACCCATTGAAGAGTTCATTAGCGCTACAAACAAAATTGCAAAAGATCAATATGACTTTGAATTAAAGAATAAACAAAACGATGAGGTTGGTAGCCTATCTATAGCAATAAATAACATGGCTCGAGAGTTGAAAAGTTCCAAAAAGAATTTATTACAATCGAAAGAATTTGCAGAAAAAGCCAATCAAGCCAAATCCGAATTCATGGCGCGAATGAGTCATGAGTTACGCACGCCCATGAATGCCATTTTGGGATTCACGCAATTGATGCAAATGGATTCTAAAAACGAATTAGGTGAACTTCAGAAGAACAACCTGGGGCATATTTTATCTGCAGGAAAACATCTTTTAGAACTTATTAATGAGGTCTTGGATATCTCGGCCATCGAATCTGGAAATTTAGGAATTTCAATTGGAACCGTAGATATTATTCCTATTGTGGACAATGTAATTTCTATTTCCAAACCTATGGCTAATATAAATGGAATATCTCTTGAGTGTCAGGTTATCTATGAAGGATCGTGTTTTGCAGAGGTAGACCCGCTTCGTTTCAAACAGGTTGTTTTGAATTTGATCTCGAATGCGATCAAATACAACAAACCTAACGGATCAATCGTTGTTTCTTATGAAAAACAAAATAACGGCATGATGCGTTTAGGAATAAAAGATACGGGGCGTGGAATCCCTGAAGATAAAAAAGAAATGGTTTTTCAACCTTTTGAACGGATTGAAAACAATTCTGAATTTATCGAAGGAGCTGGCATAGGGCTTACCATTTCCAAACAATTAGTCAAGCTAATGAAAGGCGCTATTGGGTTTGAAAGTGTTGTCAAAGAAGGCAGCTTTTTTTATGTAGATGTACCTATTTCTGCCAATATTCCAATACCAGATAAAGCCGACGAAAGACCCACCTTAAATCCTCCTGCGGACGCCAATACTAAAACTATTCTTTATGTTGAAGATATTCCAGGAAATGTGGCATTAGTAAAACAAATATTTAATCAACGCAGACCCAATTTAATATTAATTTCAGCACCCAATGCAATGGAAGGCATAGAAATAGCCCAAGCCCAAATTCCCGATCTAATTTTAATGGATATTCATTTGCCTGAAATGGACGGTCTAACAGCATTTAAAAAATTGCAAGAGATAGAAAAGGTTAAAAATATCCCTGTTTTTGCCCTGACAGCAGATGCCATGGCCTCAGACATTCAAAAGGCCATGAAACTGGGGTTTAAGGATTACATCACTAAGCCTATTGATGTACCCAAATTCTTAACTGCAATCGACAAGGTGTGGGAATAAAGATATTACTCCCTCATCAATTTGGGGCTTATAGGTCCTGCATTCAAATGTTAAAGCTAAATCAGACGACCCAAGTTCAAACAAGCGAACTCGAATATAGAAGGAATATGAATCACGGTTTCTGCTCTTTAACCCTATATTAATCAAATTGAAATTTTCTATTCCCTTCTTTCGAAATAAAAAGTAGAATAGCTTTTCTGGCTCAAAGCAAATCAGGAAACATTTCGTTCTCCCCTTTGTTTGAAAGCCGTAACTATTGATAATAAAAGGGTTGTGGATTCAATATCTGTCGTCCCTTAGTAATTTTATTCATGCGCCTGTAGCTCAGCTGGATAGAGTTCCGGACTTCGAATCCGTAGGTCGCAGGTTCGAATCCTGCCGGGCGCACTTTTTTTTGCAAGTCGAATTATTAAGAAGTAGCATGCATTAATGGAGTCTTTCTGCATGCAAGGAGGTTTAAATGTCTCGAACAAAAAATAAACTCATTGGTGTTCTAACAGGTTTGATGGTTTTGTGCTTTTTTCAATCAGCGCATGCTGATTTGGGAAGTGCCGCTAAAGTTAAAGAATCGCTTGCCATCCAATCTGCGATAAAAACGGACAGTGCGGGTAGTTACGTTCACGGCGAGAAAAAAGCCGAAGGCAGTAAAGCAAAAGCTTATGCCCACCCGCATAAAAAACCAGAAGGCAGCAGTAATAAATCCCATTTGGATGGCAAAAGCCACCATAAAGGCAAAAAAGGCACTGGTTACAGCAAACACAGTGGTCACAACAAACAGCATTACGCAAAAAGCAGCCATAAAAGCCATGCTGGTCACAAAGCTCATAGTGGGCCTAGTGCACATTCATCGAAATGTTTTTTCAGTCATCTGTTAAGCTTCAAAGATAAACTGAAATTGAGCGATGCTCAGGTGGGAAGCATTGAAAAAATGCGTTTCGACTATAGAAAAGCGAGCATACTCTTGACGGCAGACAAAGAAGTTGCCAAAATGGAATTTGATCGATTAGTTCATGGCAAGACAGTGGACGAATCGGCAATCCGAGCGTCGGGCGAAAAAATCATCGCGGTTAAAACCAAAAAGATTCGAGCTAAAGTAGAAGCCAAAATCTCAGTGATGAAACTATTGACCGACGAGCAAAGAACCCAAGTTCACAAAATGCATTCTTCCCACTAAGGGATAAAAAGTATCGGGGCGTAGCGCAGCCTGGCTAGCGTACCTGCTTTGGGAGCAGGGGGTCGGAGGTTCGAATCCTCTCGCCCCGACCAGTACCATCAAGGACTTACGGCTTTTCGCTGTAAGTCCTTTTTGCGTTTTTGACCTATGCGTGA
>JBLHGH010000186.1:0-4208 GCA_047615425.1 Candidatus Latescibacterota bacterium | reverse complement strand
AGTCCGTAGGAATATGCAATGGCATTGTTTGTTGCTCTATAACGTATGCGCACGTTTTCGAGCGTATATGGGTTTACATCGCTTAGGCTTTTGTAGTACAATTCACTATTCAGGGTAAACGGTCTATCCCAAAGGTCAAAGCTGTAGTCATTTCCTAAAACAATATGAATAGACTGTTGTGCTTTCACGTTGGGTCTAACAATTCCTGTAGAATCACGTAGTTCACGATAGAAAGGAGGCTGGTGGTACATCCCTCCGGATAGACGGAACAGCATGTCCATATCCCACTTAGGCTTTAAGGTAACTTGGGCGCGCGGGCTAAAAGTTGTTTGGGACACAGTTTTTATACCTTGTCCGCTAACAGTCCAATTATGTGCGCGAACACCAGCATTTAACCATAAATCACTAGTTCCAACCTCAGTTCTTTTGCTCCATTGCGCGTATCCAGAAATTCTATTGATTTGAACATCATTTTGGGCGCGTATGTCCGTAAATGGTATAATGGGCGAATCAAACGGTTCGTAGGGTTGTGTGTTTGGCGGTACAATAGGTGGGCGAATAGAAAAGCCAGCAGAGTCAATGATTTCATACTCTTGTACACGGTCTCTAATGTCCTCCATGGTATATTTTAGGCCATATTCAAATGTGTTGTCGGCTATTTCCAAGTTTCCTTTATGCTCTATATTTATAATTAGTGCATCTAGATCGTTTCTTGCATGGGTAAGTTGAGAGCCTATGCCTTCGGTAAATTGAACTTCACCAAGGTCTTCACTACCAATATCTGAGTTTACTTCTCCAAGGCGATATTCGGCTAAAATATCGAAGTATTCTTGTTCTTGGGTATGATAAACGGAACCGATAAGTTTTGCGGTAAAGTTTTCAGAAACATCATAATTAGCTGTCATAGCACCAAAATAGGTGTTGTAGCGGTCTTCTTCTTGTCCTTCATAAAAGACCAATAATGCGATAGGGTCTGCTAGGGTTCCAAAATTTGTTTGACGCGTGAGCGGCTCATAACTGTAATTGTTAATCGAAACGTTTCCTAAGAAACCAAGTTCAAGCTTATCGCTAAGCTTGTAGGTAAGGTATGTTTGCGCATCTGCGAAGGTAGGGCGGTAGTTTGTTTCGGTCTGTTTTGCTTCAACAAACAAGCTGTTATCACGGTATCTAAGACCAACAATACCTGTTAGTCTGCCATTTTTAGATATTCCTTCTGCGGAAAGACTAGCGCCTAAAAGACTTAGATCTGCGGTGGCTCCATAATCTGTAGGTCTTCTATATTTTATGTCTAAAACGGATGAAAGCTTATCGCCATATTTTGCTTGAAATCCACCCGCCGAAAAATCAACACTAGAAGTCATGTCACTGTTTACAAAACTTAGGCCTTCTTGCTGTCCGCTTCGAACCAAGAAAGGTCTATATACTTCAACGTCATTTACATAAACTAAGTTTTCATCGTAATTACCCCCACGAACGGCATATTGTGTACTCAATTCGTTATTACTACTTACACCTGGGAGCGACTTCAATAGGTTTTCAACCCCGGGTTGTGCCCCAGCCATTTTACGAATGACATCCGGACTTATGCTAACAATTCCTTGCACACGTTTATTTTCTCGTCCTTTTATAATAACCGTAGATATCTGTTCCACATCTACCATCATCTGTGGATTCAATTCGTAATCTTCGTAACGAGATAAATTAACGGTAAGAACAACATTCTGGTGGCTTAAATGGCTGAAAGTTATAGTCACATCTTTATCTGCAGGGATTTCCAGTTTGTAAAACCCGTCAAAATCAGCCTGTGTTCCTTGTCCGTTAAACGTGACATTAACACCAGGAATAGGTTCATTAGATTCATCTAAGATTACACCTCGAACAGTCGCATTTTGTCCAAACGCTATTGTTGTACATAAAATAAGCAGGGATAGTAGGGTAAATTGTCTTGTCTTCAAAAGCAAAAATTAAGATTCTTTTCTGAAAAATGTTGTCTCAAATGTACTGCTATTTCCCACATTATCGATCACATTTAGTTTGAAATTGTTTTCGCCATCAATTGTGACGTTATCATTGAAATCATACGTTAGAACGTCGGTTTTGTAATTATATTCCATTAAGATATACTTTCCGTTTACCGTTGCTCTATAGCTGCTAACGCCGCTCATGTCATCTACGATCTTCATTTTAAGCGTACTATTTTTAGTTATCCACTTGCCTTCATTAAAATTAGCTGCTTTAATTAAAGGGGGAGTCGTATCTGCCACTAAAACATAATCACCAAAGGTTCTTACTCTGGCGCTCAGCTTGTTGCCTTTTTTACTAGTGTTGTTGAAATACGGTTGGCCTTTGTAGTTTAGTCTTCCAATAAACAGCTTGCTAATATCTGCCGAGCTGTAATTAGAAGCATCTGCAGTTAGGGTGATGTTTTTGTGGATAGGCGTGTCATTTTTATGGAATTTAAGTGTATCCCCTTTCACCTGAATATCAAGATAGGTGTTTTCATAGAGGCTATTTGATGGGATATAAATCTCAAATTTTCCTTTCGAAATTGACGTTGCCTGATCAGAAAAAATAAAGTCAGACGTAGGTTCTACGATCCTTGGCTGAGTGATGTCAACCTTTTTACCATCAATTGGAATTGAGATTTGAATACTATTAGCTCGGAAATCTGTAATGTCAATCGTAAAATTAGCTGTGTAGCCATCATCAGCAATCACATAGCCGTTACCGACTTCATTTTTAATAATACTCAACGGATTATTAGCTTGTCTGAATAGTTTCTGAACTCTGCTTCTGTTTTTTTTGAAATAGTTGTAATCAATAAAGTGATTTAGATAGCGTGTTTCGTCAAAAGAGAATTTTTCAAAAAGTATGTTGTATCGCTCTTGTCCATTAAAAGCGGTTTTTATTTGATACACACCATTTTTATTAGATGCACCATCTTGTTGGTCATATGTTGAAACGCCAAAGCCTATTCTTCCAAGTGCCGTAATACTTTCAGCCTTATAAGAGCCATCCTTTTGCATGATGAGCCTTAATTTGACTGGGTTTTGCGACCCATTTACATGAGAAAGATTATCTATTGGATACGCCATTACTGTATTCACTTGCGGTTTTTTAGTGTCAGCTATTTCAACACCGAATAGCATTGGGTTCATGGGACGAGATGAAGCATCACGAATTTCGAAATGCAAGTGCGGACCGCCGCTAGAGCCACTATTTCCTGTATAGCCAATAATATCACCCTTCATAACCGCCAATTGTTCAGGTTCCGGAAAAAGCTCAATTTCAAAGCTTTCATTTTGGTACTGCTTCTGTTTTACGAAGTCTTGAATGGCGCCTGCATACTTTTGAAGATGAGCATATACCGTTACGTAGCCGTTAGGGTGTTTGATGTAGAGCGCCTTTCCATAGCCGTAATGAGCCACCTTAATTCGGTTTACAAAGCCATCGGCTGGAGCATAAATAGGAAAACCTTCTTTTTGCTGGGTTTTAATATCAAGTCCACTATGAAAGTGATTACTTCTTAATTCACCAAAATTACCTGAAAGAATCAACGGAATTTCTAGAGGATTATTAAAATAGTCCTTTGGTAGCTGGGTTTGTCCATAACTTAAGCTGCATACAGTTAGCAAGACTAAACATAAATTCTTCATAGGATAAAAATAGCGATACGCTATTATAAAGGAGAGTTGTGGGTATTTATTGTAATTGATTCTCAATATTACAAAAAATAATACAAAAGAGTTGCCTTATTTAAACTCGAATGTTAACTTTGTGTAAGAAGTATTGAACAGAAAAGTTAATGAGTCATCTTTCAGAAATTGTTGATTCTCTCGAGAATAGAATTAGCAAATTGCTTGCTGGTTATAGTAACATGAAGCGAGCAAATAAGCAACTTGAAGATGAACTGGCGGGTTTAAAGGCTGAGCAACAAAAATATGAAAAGGTTGTAACAGGTTTTAAAGATGAATGCAGCTCATTACGTTTAGCAAATTCAATGCTTGGCAGCGACCAGCATAAACGAGAAACAAAACTCAAAATAAACGCTCTAATTCGGGAAATTGATCAGTGTATAACCCAGCTTTCTGAATAATATATAATGGCAGATCAACTAAAAATCAAACTATCTATCGCAGATCGGGTATATCCTTTAACAATAGATCCGTTGCAAGAAGAGGGCCTTAGAAAAGCCTCAAAGAAGATAG
>JBLHGH010000185.1:0-4227 GCA_047615425.1 Candidatus Latescibacterota bacterium | reverse complement strand
GCAAAACTTTGAATACGTCAAAGCAATGATCAATATCCTCGCGACTTTCTATGAAGATTAATTCATTTTCCATAACTAACTGAGTCCTGACTCGTGCCTAACGCCTGGCACAGCTGCATTTTATGGAGTTGATTATTTGTGTTATAGCGTAGCGGAAACACAAAGAAGCAACGGAATAAAATGTCAGCTGATGCCATTTGTTAGAACTGGACTTTTGACCAGCGCTAAGCTTTATTTTACCCACGATAATACCTGATTTGATTGACATGTAAACAACGATATTCGTAGAAAATTAGCCTTCACTAACCTTCACTATCTATTGATCTTTCTATAAATGCATCAGTTGCCTCATCAGCCTTATTTCCTCGAGTAAGGCTATCTTTCGAGTTCACTAACTGCTTATAGTCATTTATAGCTTCCTGCCGCCGAACCTCATCAAATGACTCCCATTCAGCCTTCGTGTAACCGTAATATGGGCCAATGCAACCAGAAATTAAAATTACAATTAATATTGGAAAAATATATTTCATTATATTATTTCGGTGCTCTGTGAATTACGGATTGGGTTCTAACACCCGGCTAAGCCGCCGAAACGAAGTTGATTGTTTTGTGCGAGCGTAGCGGAAAAGCACAAAACAAGCAACGCAGTGGAGGTCGGTTTGAGCCGCTTGTTATAAGCCATTTATATAGCCATTTATATAGCCATTAGCGCTTGAAATTGATTGTAAGTAACTCGCTCTAAAGGAAATTCTTTTGTTATGCTTATTGGCTTCTCATTAATTAACAATTCGATAACTACTTTTTCTGTTGCTCGCTCAAGAGGAATCTCGAGCTCATATACTTCCGTGACTTTGAGCAATACGGATGATTTCGGGTTTGACGATAATAAACGTTTAGTGTCATTTCTGGATATAGAGGACATTTTAACAGTTTCAGCCGAAAGGCTTTGGGACACGTTAACTATTTTAAACCGTAAAGATTCTGCGGTATTCCGTTGACGAATCGTTAGGGTACTGCTATTTCCATCAAAGTGATTCAGGTGAACAATTATATTATTGTCTTTATATAAAGTGGTATGTGATCTTTCCTCGTCGTTTTCCACGGTAATATAGTAATCGCCAACAGTACCGCAAGAAGCGAGAATAATGCAGATCATGGTAATAAAAACATATTTCATTAAATTCTCTCCCTCAGAATTACTCAATGCACTGAGGCTTATAACGCCGCCAGCATTTGCTGGAATGAAGGCGCGAAGCGCCGTAATGGAAGTCAATTGGCTGGCCTTGTTCTGTGGCATTACCTCCTAATAACAATATCACCACCCTCTAATGTGATTTTTCTATTTTCAAACTCAACCTCTATCCAATTGCATGGGTCGCTAGATTCACACTCATGGACGACTTTAAAGCATTGATGGATATCACCTGAATCTGGCAATTGATTCACTATAGAACCACCAGTAATCCGATAGCTCTCACATAGATTTAATCTGTCGATTGCCATTTCATACCGATTCATTAAACCGTAATGCTCGGATTTTTCTTCTATGGAGTCAAATTGAGTTCTTTCTCGAAGCTCACTTAACTTTTCTTTAATTACGTCAATCGCTTCTTTCATGATTTATACACAGAACGCAGAGTACAGCTGCATTTTGGTTGGTGTGGAGTTTTGTGTAAAATGGCGAAGCCATACACAAAACGGAGCGCCGGCCAAAATGTCCGCTGGCACGTTTTGTTATACGTTTTCTGCTTCGACAAAAGAACCATCCTCACTGTCATATATCTTTGCACCTAGGATGTTCGTAATACTTTTAATTATCTCAGCTTGAACACCAGTCATAGTACAGTTAAAAGTTACAGCTCTCGGTTCAGAAAAATCATCAACAGTGAAGTAAATCAGCGCTTCACCTTCTTCATGACAAAACTCTTCAGTGCTCGGAACGTAACCTAGAACTTCTTCAAGCGCCTTACTTAATTCTGACGCACTAAAAGCCGATGGAACCCAGTCTTGATCCAACTCTTCAATTTCTTTGTCAGTTTTGACGATTATTCCAATCATCGTGATCTCCGACTACGTATAACGCCGCAATAATTTGCCGCCGAAGCGGAGCGGTTTTTTGTGTAAAATAAGCGAAGCATTACACAAAAAAGTGCGCAGCTTCGGTGGTCAAATTGATTGCCTTGTTAGGCATTTTCACTCCTTATTAGGACCGTTATTATCGGCCACATTGGGAACAACTCCTTGTTTTATATTTTCAAACGTAGCCTCAATCATAGTTCTACCAAAATCACCCATTTGGTGATACATCACCTGCATGAAGTTCAATGTATTTTGGGCATTACCGGTAAAAACCCATTGACAGTTACTAAAACTGCAACCGTCAAGTGTAATTGGTCCTGTACCGCCATACTCTATAGTGCAATTAGTAAAAATACATTTGCTGTAGCTCTGATTATCGAGACTAACTCGCACTCCACTATATGTATTGGAAATATTCTGTATCATTTTTTATCCCCTTTAGTTACAACATTGGGATTGCTTGGGGTAAACCCCATAGCATTGGCGCTATCAGTCTTAATTTCACCAACTTTAGACGGGGTAGCATTGAAGTCACCAGAAACACTAATATGCTGTTGCGTTTGGTTCTGTGAAGTTGTGACATTAATCAATTGATTGAAAAGTTCAGATTTTTCTTTTTCTAATTTATTCACCTGGACTTCCTTTTTCTTTGCATCTCGCGACATAGAGAAAAGCTTTCCAATTGCGAACTGATCGAATGACTCTGACAATATTAAAACAAGTAAAATCAAAAGAAGGGTAATTATACCTAAGCTAATATCACCTTTCGGGGTCACGCAAAAATAATTATATAGAATCATTAAAACAAGTAATATACAGAACGCAACAATGAGCGTTCTTACAAAACGGCTTACTTTCTTAGTTGTTTCTTCCACAGTTCCTCCTGATGCCTAACGCTGAGCTAATAGGCATTTTTTACGTAGCGTTTTTGCGGTAAAGTGGTGTAGCCACCGCAAAAAAAGCGAAGTAAAAAATGTCCTATTGAGCGTATTGTTAGCTTTGAAATATGACATTTGCCATACCTGAAGCCAAAACGCCAAGTACAAAAGTTCCTACTAAGTAGCAAAAACTATAGATTGTATTCTTGCGCTTTGCCGCAACGCAGCGCTTCGCTAAATTTTTATCTGCGCCCGAAAATGAAATATATGAAACTTCATATAGTTGATCTAGGTGAGATTCCGCTTTCCGCCCTGAAAACAACCCAAATTTCCAAAGTATAAAATTGAATAGGTAGGCAATGAGTATGAACATCGCTGTCGTTTTGGGCTCACTGGAAATGAAATACCGATCTACCACGCCTAAAGTATAGTAAGTTCCCGCTACTAACAAACCGTACTTAAACAGCGCTGGCAAATATCTAGAGTATGGCCTTATCTTTTTTAATATGGTGTGTGTATCGACCTCATCAAGCGCGTTATTCCAAGTCTTAATTACTGACATAAATGCATTCGCAACAGTAATATCAATAAAGTCAATTGAAGCTCTGCATGTTAGCTCGTTATCATATTGCCATAAGGGTACTGAAAACGGCATATCTTCAGTCTTTTCCCTGAGGTCTTCAAGTTTTACAACCCTTGATAGGAGCCTAATATTAATTCGATACTCTTGAGGTTTTTGAGTGCCGGGGAGAATGAAAAGAAAATTGTAGCTTATATCTACCTCTTCTACGGGAACTCCTTTGGCCCCTGCATGAGTCTTAAAACGTTCAATCGAGCTAAATCGCTCACTGGAGTCATTTTGATATTCAACTGAAAATGACACGTTTGCTGACACAACATTATATTGTGTAGTTGATTGAATGATCCGCTGATGAAGTTGATCGATATTCTCGATTGTTAAAACAAACGATTTTACAAATTTTTCACTTATTTTTTCAGCTTTACCAGTAATCTCACTATAAAAAGCTTGCGCCAGCTTAAAGCTCATTGCTTGCTGGGAAGTTTCATCGCCAAGAATTACTTGGCTCTCATTCACATCACCATTGCCGATAATATCAGTCATTTAAATCCTCGATAATCCAGGAGCATTGGAAGCTAACATTGCAATATATGTCGCATGTCCGTCATATACGCGACGCATATTTCCGCGACTGAAAATAGAGCTTACCCGTCAAGCCCACTAGCAATCAAGGTTTTAGCGCCTTTCCTT
>JBLHGH010000184.1:0-4231 GCA_047615425.1 Candidatus Latescibacterota bacterium | reverse complement strand
GAAAGTCTGGCGTCCCCGGTAACCTTCGTAAATTGAGTACCGTCATTTCTGTAAAGTTGGTCACTCGTTATTTCTTCAATTCGACTTTGAATTTCCCCACTTAATTTGGCCGTATTGTTAAAGTCGTAACGGTGATTGACTAAATAAAGATCAAGATCGCCATCTTTATCATAATCAATAGAATATGCTTGGGTTGAGAATCCAGGATCGTCAAGACCCCATTGCTTGGCTTGCTCTGAAAAGGTACCGTCTTTTTGATTTATATATAAAAGATTTCGTCGTCCTTCATGGTCGCGCAGAGATCCCGCTCGACAGACATAAATATCTAACCATCCGTCGTTATTAATATCTAGCATGGATACACCTGTTGGAAAACCGCTTGGCCCAGTTGTGTTAGAGCTTGATGAGATATCTTCAAATTGAAAATCTCCAATGTTTTTGTAAAGCCGATTATCATCAAAATTGGCTGCAAAATAAATATCTTCTAGACCGTCATTATCAATATCTCCTACCGCGACACCCGCTCCAATGTATATGTTAGGATAGATCAAAAAATTAAATTCGAAGGTTTCTCCAAGTGTATTCTGAAAGTCTATATTAGAACTCGTTGCTGGTATTTTTGTAAACTGGGTTGTTGCATTATCAGAAAAAGACGCTGTGTTGTCGGTTTCTTTTTTTGAATCAGTGCATCCAAGCAATAAAAGACTAGCACTTAGAAAAATCAAAAAGGGTTTCATGGGCTTACAATTATTATGGATTGAATGTGAACACTTGCAACGGTGCATTGTTACTAACCACCACATAGTACGGCTTTCCTTGAATACTAAGTTGTGTTATGTCTTTAGCGTCACTAATAACGAATGGGTCATATTCTTTCGCATAGGAAAAGCCTCCAGTGCCATCACCTAATAACACATATCCAAAGTTACCATCATAGCGTATGGTTTCAACTTCGGCATCATAGATAGCGCCAATGCCCATAATGTCTGTAAATCCGTCGTTGTTGACGTCGGTTGCAACCATTGAAAGGGTGGGGCCTTGCTGGGCTTGATTAGGCAAAGTAGTTATTTTGAAGGTGCCATCACCGAGGTTTTCAGCAAAGGAAGTTTCAAAGGTGTGGGCTACCAATTGGTATGCATCAAGAAGTTTTTCCTCTCCGTAAATTCCGTTCATATCGAGACTTGCAAATTCTTTATAGGATTCAATCTTATCAAGCAAGAATGGGTTTTGTTCGCTGCTGCATTCTTTTCCACGGATGGGCACTAACTTACCTTCGTTTATTTTCGAAAGTGCTATGTCAAAACTTCCGTTGTCATCAAAGTCTTTCCCGTAAATATAAATAGGTTTGTCTTTTTTCGGTTGAAATTTATTGTTCTTGCCTACATTTCCGAAGACATAATCTTGATCGCCATCACCATCAAAATCTGAGGCCGTGACACTAAACCACCAACCTTCAGTGTTTTCAAAACCACTTGTTTCTTTTTTAGTGAACGTCCCATCATTGTTTGTAAAAAAGGTAGGGGTCATCCATTCGCCAACGGCTAGAATATCCAGATCAGCATCATTGTCATAATCGGTAAAAATAACTTCGGAAATCATTCCGGCTCGTTCTAAATCTATATTAGATTGCGTAACATCAGTAAAGAAGCCTTCGTTATTATTCAGCAAAAAGGAATGAGGCGCTAAAGGATATTTGCTAGGGACCACATTTCCGCCAACGAATAAATCCAAATCCCCGTCATTGTCATAATCGCCACTAGCAACCGTCTTTCCGGAACTTAGCATCTTCGGTAAGGCCTTATTATTTTTTCTGAAATTTCCTTTGCCGTCATTCGTATAAAGTCTGTCTTGAAGTAAGGGACTATTTTCCGAAAGTTCGTAACCTGCACTAACGACATATAAATCTTGGTCGCCGTCATTATCTGCATCGAAAAAATGCGCATTGGCATCTTCGTATTTAGCTTCGGCTTTCCAAAGCGATTCGTTCGTACTTTTAAATTTTCCAGCGGAATCTTGCACATACAAAGCGGCGGCTGAGCCCAAGGCATTTCCGACGAAAAAGTCATCCAATCCATCGCTGTTTACATCGGCAGTGGTGATGCCAGTTCCCTTAGTGGATTGGTTTTGTGGCAGTAATAATTGAACACCGTAATCATCAAAATAATTTTCTGTATGCTTAAAACCTAATCCGATTTGAGTAGGATCAACAGCTTGTTTTATTAGGGTGTTTTTTTGAATGCTTACAGGATTGTCTGTAGCATTCTTATAAGAAATGCTAATATGTGTATTGGGTTTAATATCGTTCAAAAGTGTGGTTTTGCCATCTGGCCAAACTACTTCCACTTGGCTTAAGGCTTCAGAATTCCCAAGTCCGAAATTCAGAATATTGGTTACTGAAGATTCATAACCTCTAGCTAAGTAGAGTTCTTTAAGTTGTTTGTTTGTTGCGTTGTTCAAATACACCTTAGCGCCAATTGCCATGGGATTTTTTGCTGGACCTTCTAATTGAACGCTCAGATAATTCGCCGCCGAATTATTCTTGTAAATACCCGCGGCATCGTTGAGGTTATTCGTGATAATATCTAAATCACCATCATTGTCTAAGTCGGCATAAGCGGCGCCATAGGTGTAGGTTTTATCAGTGAGTCCCCAGCTCTCCATGCTTTTTTCAAAATTGAGATCGCCATTATTTTTATAGGCATGATTCAGCAATCTTTCCGAAGGAAACATGGCAAGTAGTTCATCAATGGCAATTGATTGATTTGCAGCTGAAAGTTCTCTTAGTTTTTTCCGTGTATCTTGATTGTTGTATTCGCGATCTACACCATTAGTGACATAAATGTCTTTGAGACCATCATTGTCGAAATCAGCAATAAGCGGTGCCCAACTCCAATCGGTTTTGGTAACTCCACTAAGTTGGCCAACCTCTTTAAAGAAACCATTGCCGGCGTTCATATGGAGCATATTTGCCATATAAGCGTGATGATACCCTACGGAAACCATACGTCGGAAAGTCTCTGTGTCCATGGAAGCCATGTTCTCTTTGGCACGCGCATAATTATCTGAAAGCATGTCAACCGTTAGTAGATCTGCTGATAAATCATTGTTTAGGTCTGCGAAGTCAGATCCCATACTGTTATAGGAAATGTGTTGCATGCGATCGTTTATCTGATTTCTAAAACTACCATTTTGCTGGTTGATATAGAGCACGTCTGGTTCAGCAAAGTCGTTACAAATATAAATGTCTTCCCAGCCATCTTCATTAAAATCTGAAACCACAGCGCTAAGGCCCCATGTTTTATTGTAGAGACCGAGTTCGCCAGTAACATTCGAAAAAGTGTTTCCGTCATTTCTGAATAGCTGATCGCTTGTAATATTTTCAATGTTACTTTGTATGTCACCACTAATAGTTGATGCATTATTAAAGTCGTACCGGTGATTTACTAAATAAAGATCCTTGTCACCATCTCTATCATAATCAATGGGGTATGCTTGGGTTGAAAAACCTGGGTGATTGAGGCCCCATAGGGTACTACTTTCTTTAAACGTGCCATCTTTTTGATTTACAAACAGTAGGTTTTCTCGTTGTTCATTGCTTTTTAGAGAACCAGCTTTACAAACATATATATCCGGCCATCCATCCGTATTTACATCTAAGATACTTACGCCTGTGGAAAAGCCCACAAAATCTTCCGTTTTAGAAGATTTGGTTACATCTTCAAATTTGAAATCTCCTTTATTTTTATAGAGCTTATTGGGGCCAAAATTGGATACGAAATAAAGATCTTGAAGCCCGTCTTGGTCAAAGTCTAGAACAGCTAAACCAGAGCCTGTGTAGATATATTCATATTGGGTATAATTGAACGCTAGAGTTTGTATGGTTTTGTTGGTAAAAGTAATGGTGGAAACATTGGCGTCAACTTTAGTGAATTGCGAACTGGCGTTATCCGTAAATTTGTTCGATTTTTTTTCTTCGGAAGAATCTTTTTTGCAGGAAAAAAGAATGGCGAGGCAGCAAAGAAAAATTTGAAATATATAAAGTGTCTTCATTTAGATTTGAAAGATAAAAAACAAATATATAAAAACACACGAATTGACCATTAACTATCGTGTTAGAAATCATCTTATTAAAAAGAGCTAATTAACTGTTAATTAGCGAGTTGTGTTTTTTTTTTAAAAATATTTTGAAAAAGCTAGAATTGTCGTAATTTAACGGTCGATTAACTGAATA
>JBLHGH010000183.1:0-4241 GCA_047615425.1 Candidatus Latescibacterota bacterium | reverse complement strand
TGTTTCCCTTCAGAAAGACCAATTCCCTGTGGCAGAGGCAGATTATCGAAAGGCCATTGCATTAAACCCTAAAAGCGAAACTGCAAAGTATAATCTAGGGAATGCCTACTATGACCGAGATTTAAATGGCGAAGCAGGACAGCGATTTAGTCAAGCAGCTGCGGTAGCAGATTCCAAAGAGGCGAAACATAAGGCGTTTCACAATTTGGGGAATTCATATATGAACGACACGAAATATCAAGAGGCTGTAGACGCATACAAAAATGCCTTGCGAAATAACCCTACAGATGATGAAACACGTTATAATTTAGCACTTGCGAAGAAGATGCTTGAAAAGCAAAAAGACGGTGGCGACGGGGAAGATGATGATAAGGAGCAGGACAAGGAACAGGAAGACGATAAAGAGAAGAAAGAAAATAAGGACAAAGAAGGAGACAACGAAGATGAAGGAGATGACGGTGAAGAAAAAGAGGACAAGGATGAAGGAGAAAAAAAGGAGGACGATAAAAAGGGAGATAAAGAAGAAGATAAAGGCAATCCTGAAGATAAAAAGGATGGTGATCAAGAGAAGCCTCAGCAAGAGCAGCCGGCTCCTGGTCAATTATCACCGCAGCAAGTGCAGAATTTATTGGAAGCAATGAATAATGAGGAGAAGAAAGTTCAAGATAAAATGAATGCACAAAAACAAAAAGGGGCGAAAGTTAAATCAAATAAAGACTGGTAGTAATTAAAAAATGAAAGCTTTTGTTGGCATATTGTTTCTATTGATGACTTGCACTGCCGTGCAGGCTCAGATTTCGTTTGATACGAAGTTGAGCAAGAAACGTATTAGCATGAATGAGCGACTTCGTGTTGATTTTAAAATGAATCAAGACGGAGACAATTTTACACCTCCTGGTTTTGAAGGGTTTCGTGTTGTTGGAGGGCCTAATCAAGCCATTAGCAATTCATGGATAAATGGTAAAAGAAGTTATTCTAAGACCTATTCTTATATGTTATCTCCACAATCGAAAGGTAATTTTACGATTGGACAAGCTACCATCGATATTAATGGACAGACCTATAAAACCCCACCTGTAGCGGTCACCGTTACGGCTGCTAGAAAAGTACCTAAGGACGGCAACAATTTAGATTATATTGCTAATGAAAATGTCCATTTGGTGGCTGAAATTTCCAAAACCAGTCCATATGTAAATGAGGCTATCACTGTGACCTATAAAATGTATGTGTCACATGAGGTAAGTATTACGAGTAATTGGCGCGAAATTGACACTCCAAAATATGCTGATTTCTGGAGCCAGAATATAGACAATAATGGGAGTTACAAGATATATGAAGGCCAATACAACGGCGAAGATTATCGCTATGTAATATTGCGAACCACCTTGCTATACCCTCAGAAATCTGGGGAGTTAGAAATAGAGCCACTTACGTTAGATGTGCCTATTGACGTACTAGGAAGTAGACGCGGTGTGTTTGGCAGGCGCATGATGTCTCGTGTGAATAAAACTATTTCTGCCGGAAGGCGAACGATCAATGTAAAGTCGCTGCCATTAGAAGGAAAACCAGACAATTTCTTAGGTGCCGTTGGCGATTTTAAATTAGATGTTTCGTTAAATAAGAATATACTTGATGCGAATGAAGCGTTGGAACTTTCCGTAAAGGTCAATGGGAAAGGGAATCTTAAACTGACCAAACTTCCGAAAGTGAAACTACCAAGTTCCCTAGAAGTCTACGAGCCCGAGCATAAAGAAAACATACGGATCACTAGGGGAGGTATGAATGGAGTTGCTGAAGATGTCTACACAGTTGTCCCACAATTTAAAGGGAATTACCCGATAAGACCTATAAGTTTCTCATACTTTAATCCAAAAATTGAGCAATATCAAACGCTGTTTTCAGAAGAAATCGTAATCACGGTAGAGAATGGCCCACTTAATGTCGAAAGCTCAGAATTATCTGAAAACGGTACTACAAAACAAGAAGTCATGCTGGATCAAGAGCGGTTCAGAAACATAAAATTGAAGCATAATTTACAACCCATAGCACAAATATTTTTTTTTAAATCACCCCTGTTTTGGAGCTTAGTGGGAGGGCCATTTTTATTGCTTCCACTCTTTATCGTAGCAGGAAGAAAACGCAAAAAGCGTTTAGCCGATATCACTGGGAATAGACTTCGTAAAGCTGATCGATTGGCGAAAAAGTATCTAGGAGAGGCCAAGAAAAACATGAATGACAAGGGAGCTTTTTACGAAGCACTTGAGCGGGCATTGCACAACTACCTAAGAGCAAAGTTGGATATTGTCACGGTGGACATGTCCAAAGACCGGATAACTAGTTTATTAACGGAACGCCAAATCTCTGGCGTCACCACTATGCAATTTAATGATTTATTAAAGAGCTGTGAATTTGCCCGTTATACACCGGCTAGTAATGTGACGGTACAGCAAGATTACATCAAAGCGGTTGAGACGATTTCCATCATTGACAAACACATTCAAAACGCATGAAACAGCAATTTCATATTTTAAGTGTGCTGCTAGTACTATTGTTCTTTGGCGTAAGTCATGGGCAAACGGAGCAGTTATTTGAACAAGGAAATCAAAAGTATGCGGCTAAAAAATACCAGGAAGCTATTAGTGCTTGGAGTCAGATTTTGGATAAAGGGCAGCATGATGCCAGCATATATTTCAATCTTGGAAATGCGCATTATAAGTTGAATAATGTGGGGCCAAGTGTCTATTATTTCGAAAAAGCCTTACAGTTAGACCCATTAGATCGAGATATTAAAAACAACCTTTCATTTGCTGAAAATGCACGCGTTGATGCGATCGAGCCTTTACCACAAACAGTATTTTCGAAATGGCATAGAAATGTGGTCGGTCTTTTCACTTATAACGGCTGGGCGTGGATCGCAGTGGCCTGTTCCATCGTGTTTGTAATTCTTTTTATGATGTATTATTTTTCTGGTTCGGAAAGGAGAAAAAGAGTTTATTTTGTGACCTCAGCATTGTCTATTTTAGTCTTTATATTCACGATGCTGTTCGCGTTTCAAACCTATGGAGATTATCAAAATGACACCCCGGCCATTATTTTTGCTGAAAGTACCGAGGTTAAAAGTGGTCCAAATATGGGGAGTGAATCTTCATTTGTTTTACATGAAGGCACCAAAGTACAGATACTAAGCTCTGAAAACAATTGGGTTCAAATTCGGGTGGCAGATGGCAAGGATGGTTGGATGCCAACAGCAGATTTAAAAAGGCTATAGCTTATTTTTCTTCGGAAGGAGGTGTTTCTTCTATCTCTCCTTCGGCATTATGTGTCAAAACATCTACTTCATTTAAAATATGAGGAACCAGCAGCGGTGCCAATGCCGCAACAGGATAATATAATTTTGAGTTTTCCCTCTTTTCTTCGGAAATAACATAACCTCCTATGCTTGAATAGGCATTCAGAAACATAAGAACTACACTTACAATAAAGGCGAATTGTAGCATTGTAAAAACACTGCCAAGGAGTTTGTTAAAGAGACCTAACATGGCAAAGTCGGCGATTTTGGTTAGTGCTTTTCCGAGCATTGAAACGATAAAAATAATCACTAGAAATGTTACAGCAAATGATGCTAGTTTCGTTGTCTGATTACTCCAATCAAACCACTGTGCTAGATACATTCCAGCATAACCTGAGAAGTAAATTGCACCAATAGCACCTAAAACCAGGCCCACTAGCGAGGCTAAGGCAACGAATAAACCTTTTTTGTAGCCTGTGTAAAAAGCGATGAGCAAAATGATTCCAAGAATGAGGTCTACAGAGTTCATAAAAGCTTGTTTTCGTAAAGATAGTAAAAACGGTTTGGGTGTCATAAAGTTGCAAAATAGCGTATTATGAAGCTTTTGAATAACAATAGTAGGTGAGAAAGGAAGTCATTTTAAAATATACAAGTACCTTTGTTCCAATATAAAAAAATGGCAAGAGACGAAACACTAAAAGTACGATGGGAAGCAGTAGTCACAGTGCTTAGCGAACGCTTTTCTGATGGGGATCGGTTAGATTTGGATGCCATTATATATCTAATTGGAGTTCAAGAATTGGGTCAATTGCATAGAAAATTCAAAAAAGACGAAAAAATCAATTTAATGCATATTGCTATATGTAGGCTGTTAGAGCCATTTGGATATTATGAGTTTGATTATTTTGATGAATCGGGTTGGCCACACTATAATGTTTTAGAACAATTGCCG
>JBLHGH010000182.1:0-4248 GCA_047615425.1 Candidatus Latescibacterota bacterium | reverse complement strand
ACGAAACCGAAGCTACTACTATTACATCGCGTCGCCCCGAAAGTAGTGAAGAGGTTGTGCTGAGTCGCATAACTTCAATTTCGTCATTAATAGACAAATCTTTTTCGATATACACGCCACTACTCGGAATAAATGCTTCAGGCTGATAGTAATCGTAATAGGATACAAAATACTCAACGGCATTCTCTGGAAATAAATTTTTAAACTCAGAATATAGCTGGGCGGCGAGGGTTTTGTTATGGGCAAGTACTAAGGTTGGTTTTTGAACTTGCTCAATTACATTAGCGACTGTAAATGTCTTTCCACTTCCAGTTACACCAAGTAGGGTTTGATATTTTTCTTCGGAATTAATACCTTCCACTAGGGCTTTGATCGCTGTTGGCTGATCTCCTGTTGGTTTAAATTCTGAATGGATTTTGAATTTCATGTATTGTTTCCGTAGGGCACAAAATTAATGAAATAAGTAGTCGTTTCCTACTTTGGACAATCAATTAGCGCGTTGCAATCACCTCAGTCAACATTGGGCAACATAGCGTTGCACCAGGCGTTTTTTCTAAGGTAGCTAGATCCGAAAGTGCTTGATCAACTTCTTCCGAAGTGAGTAAACCATAATCTACGAGACGCGGAAAATAACTTTTATAGAAGGTCTTTGGCCATTCCCATTCAAGGTTGTTTGGTTTGGCTAGCTTTGCCATGAGTCGCTGACTGGTCACATGCATCCCCATAGATGCAAACATTGCAGGCAGCTGCCTCCCAATATCGATTTCACTGTCAGATTGCTTAAAACTAGCTAGCGCAGCTGCAATGCCCTTGGTAAGACCAGGTAAACTTGGTTCTGTTTGGTGCGTCGACCAATCATAATATTCGTGAATGACCATTTTACCACCCGGTTTCAATGCCTTTTTTACTTTCTGAAGTATTTCTTCCGGATTGGGAAGCCAAGCCAACGCCCATCTACAATACACACCGTCTAGGCTGTTTGGAGCTAATTCCATGGCGTTAAAATCCGATAAAACGGGATCGATGTTAAGTCTATGAATTTTATTGAGCGCTCTAATATGTTGAATATAGGATTCAGATATATCAACGGCGATCACTTTTCCGGAAGCTCCAACGATATAACCGAGTTCTTTGGTGCAGAAGCCTGGACCACTTCCAAGATCTAGTATGGTGTCGCCTTCTTTAAAACCGGCCTTACGCCAGCCTCGTTGTGCTTCTTCTGCCCAAACTTGATGTTGTACTCCTAGTCGATGAAGTTCTTGCTGGTCGGTTCCTAAGATATAGGCGTTTTTTTCTTTCATTCGGTATTAATAATTCACATAAATAAATCCAAGAAATGGTTGCGGGAAATCTACGTCATTTAATTGAAGGACATAATAATAGGTGCCCGCGGGAACAATGGAGTCTTTAAACAGTAAACCTGTATTTGGAATACCATCCCAAAGGCCGTCCGTATTAACTCCCTCATAGATGAGATTTCCGTTTCTTGTATACATCTTGAGGTTAAAATTTTCAAAAATATCGATTAATCCTTCGATAATAAAGTCATCGTTTGAGCCGTCATTATTGGGTGACATGCCTTCAAAGATGGTTGGTTCACAATTTTTCGTAATTAATAAAAACGAGGTAGTTGTAAAGCATATTTCGTTTTCTTGGCGCACATAAATGGTTTGTGGGTCTGCTCCATTTTGATACATTTCTGGATCCGCAATAGCGTTGATATTTGCCACTGCATCATCAAAGTTCGTAAAATAGCTAATCACATCTGTTTGACTCATCGCGATTAAATCATCCTGTTCGGTTAAATCAAAAAAAGCGGTGTCATTTCCAAGATCGCATTCCAAAAGGTCGGGAAGCATCGGGATAGGAGGGATGCTACCAAATTCCACCACCGTCTCAAATTCGTTATTAGATTCGTTTAATTCATCAACAAGGCCCAGCCCTGTGCCAGTATCGTCCACAACAAGGAGTAGTGTGAAAGTGTCTGGAACATCTTCAGAAAGCATAATGACAATGCTACCTGGCTCACTGCCTCCAATAGGGATAATATTTTGGGTTAGTGCTTGGCCAACTAAGACTCCATCAAGATAAAAAGCAATTGGTGTAGCCGCAGGTAAAACTGCCGTTCCTTCTTCATTTCGAACTAGATAGTCTATTGTGAAATCTCGCTGTCTACATGCGTTAAGATTGTTTGTTATTTCAATAGTTGCATCGGGTAATGGACAAATTAGTATCTCAATGTCAAAACTACTTAGTACAAAGCAATCTGGATTTATAACTCGAATCCAAATGGTTTGCGGATTTTCTACATTTTCATAGGTTTCAGGATTCGGAATTGGATTTACGTCATTGTTGGCATCATCTTCTGTGAGGTGATAGCTAATGGTGTTAATTGGATCAATAGATGCCGTAGCATCTGTCAGGTTGAATAACTCAGTCCCAACAATATCGCATTGTTCTAAATCTGTTACTCCTGAAATATCAGGAGAAACCATTAAATAAAATGGTGCATTGTCCTCGTTATTATCATCATCCAATTCATTAATCGCCTGGATATCATCAACAAAAGCCCGTAATAAGAAATCGGCTGGAACATTTACCGGCACATTTATGGTTATGCTTCCTGTCTCAAGAGCTCCAATCTGTATAAAGTCAGTGGTCATGCTTTGTCCAATGAGCACATTGTCTGCGTAAAATCCAATGTTCGCAGGAGGGAGGCGATCTGTCCCATCTGTATTGTAAACTGTATAATCAATATCAATTTCACGATTATCGCATATTTCGCCACCAAAAATCATGTCCATCGTAATTGTGGCGTCTGGTAAGGCTGTATTTAAAACGGTAATGATGTTGTTAATGATAACTAAATCCTGATTGGAAGTTAGTTCAATAAGCGCTGTTTCATCGCCAGGCTGTATTAAATTTTGAACGCCATAGACATCTATGTCCATATTATACAGCATGTCACTATTGGTAAAGGTGTTTGTGCCATTAAAAGCATTATCAGGTGGATTTAGCGGCTCATTTGAAAGAATGGTGCCATTGAGCCGAAGGGTTTCATTATTAGCAATGAGTCGATCCCCTTCCCAAGAAAGAAATCCAATTTTTGCTTCGGAATTATCTACTACTTCAAGGCTGTTGAGTAGAATTTCTAGGGTAGGATTTGTGCCAGAAACTGATTCAAATCCATCAAAAACGTTTACTTGATTTAAAGGAAGAATATCATCTTCATAGACCACAGTTACTGCCCAGCCGCCAAAATTGGTCGCATTTCCTCCGTTTGCACCACAGAACATTTGAATATCGGCTAGTAAATCAAGATCAGATAATGTATATGTGCCATTTCCTGAAGCTGTAAGTTGCGCTGTTACATCAGCGAAGGCAGCGAAATAATCAAATTGTACACCCGTAGTACTAATAAAAAAGTAACTGAAGTCTCGTTGAGAGGCTATAGGTGTACCATTAAGGGAAACATCAAAATCTCCCAGCCCGGAACCAGCCCAATACAGATAGGCGGCTATTATTGTTTGGTCTGGTTGCAATGTAAATTCTGCGCTACTCGCTGTGAGGATTTCACAGGCTGAGCCAGTACTATTTTCTTCTGTATTGAGTGTGTTTCCAAAAGCCAAATAATCATAACGACCGCTAAACTGCTGGAATAAGTCTATTTCTTGCCCTAACATCACATTAGCGCATAGCAAGAGTAAAATTTTTAAAAAAAATCGGTTAAATCCCATAGCCTAGATTCTAGGCTAAATATACGTATAAATAGCATCGATTCTTTACTTGGCAGAAAACGAAGGAGCCTCCTTACAGGTCGCGTTTTTTAAGAATTGCGTAAGACCAATAGATGAATAAGAAGGTCCATACTAAAACGATGGCAATAGAAAGGAATTGCACATCGTAGTTTTTAGTGAATTCTTCTCCCAGCTGATTTGCGACAGATTGTACGCCGCCTAGCCTTGTTACGGGCTCTTTAATAAGGTTAGACATAGATTCCAACGGAAAGAATTGCGTAATAGTAGTAGAAAGATCACTGTCTCTAAAGATTTTCCATTTTAAAACACCATAAATAATACTTTCTATGACAAACCACACGAATAGAAATCCAATAGCAAAGGCTGATCGTTTTACAAGCACACCTAAGAAAAGGCAAAAGGAGAAAAAGCCCACTAATTTTACAAAATATGCTACTAAATATTCTAAGTCCGAGAAGATGATTCCAAACTCGGTATAATCTGAAAAAAA
>JBLHGH010000181.1:0-4282 GCA_047615425.1 Candidatus Latescibacterota bacterium | reverse complement strand
CGGCTTTACCATCATCCGGCGTGTATACTTTCTTAGCCGAAAGATGAATAAGTTCATCCAATACAGTTTCAAATGAGGTCAACTCCTCAGCATAGGCAGGCGCATCATCTGGAATGGTAACAATAACACCTTCTTTGGGTTTTAATTGTTGCTGAAGAAAATCTGGAAGTTTTACTTTTCCGATAAAGCATAAACCCTGAGAGTCTCGTTTATTGGCAGTGATTAAATTTTGTTCTGTGGCAATTTTTCGAACATCTGGCTTTAACAATTCCCCTATAGGAAATAGGGTTTTCGCTAATTGTTCTTGAGATAACTGACATAAAAAGTAAGACTGGTCTTTATTAGGGTCTTTACCAGCTAGCAATTGATAGGTTTCTTCACCGTCTTTCTTAATGATGCCTTTCCTGCAATAATGACCTGTCGCAACAAAATCGGCCCCAAGATTGAGCGCGATCTTCATAAACACATCGAACTTAATTTCTCTATTACAAAGTACATCTGGATTTGGTGTTCGCCCCATTTTATATTCGCGGAACATATAATCAACAATGCGTTCTTTGTATTGCTCACTTAAGTCTACGGTCTGAAAAGGAATTCCCAGTTTATCTGCAACAAGCATTGCGTCATTGCTGTCTTCAAGCCATGGACATTCATCAGAAATAGTCACAGAATCATCGTGCCAATTCTTCATAAAAAGTCCAATAACTTCGTAGCCTTGTTCTTTTAAAAGATAGGCCGCAACACTGGAATCTACTCCGCCACTAAGTCCAACAACAACTCGTTTCATTTTTATTTTAATAGGGTACAAAGATACGGAAAGATGAAGGTTTTACTTCATTAGATCTTCGTCAAAGAAAAATTACCATTAATTTACTTTCTTCCGGGGCTTAGGGAAGGTCTCTTCATGATGAAACTTACCGTTTTTGTAGTACTTCCAGTTGCCATGCTTTTTATCATCTCTGTAGACACCTTCGATACTTTTTTGACCGCGTTCATCATAATATACTGCAGTACCATCTAGCTTGTTATCAGTATAACTGAGGTCTTTTAGCAAGGTTCCGTTCGGCGCAAAGTATTTGTTGGCGCCATTCATCTTACCATGCTCATAGTTCAATTCTTCTGCAACTTCTCCATTCGGATAATAGGTTATTTTCAACCCACTTATCTCACCGTTAGAATAGGACTCACGCGTCATTACAGCAGCACCTTTTTTATGGTAATAAACCCATTCTCCAATGCGCTCTTTAGCATCCATTTCGCCTTCACTCACTAGTTTACCCTTAGAGGTAAAATAATTGACCTTCGCAATTGCATTTGTGGCATTAAACTCTTTGGTCGCTGTTGGTACGTTTTCGCAGTCTTCACAATAGAATTTAAATACCCCTACCTCTTTCCCATGGTCAAATTGGCCTTCGTAACGCAGTTGCTTGGAATTAGGATACATCTTCTGCCAAACACCATGACGCTCACCTTGGGGGTCCAGTTGATTTATATCTCCTTGTGCCAATAAAGTAATTGGAAAAACGAATAAAGCTAAAAACAGAAGTCTCATAATCACTATTAGTAAACGAAAAAACATTTGTGTTATTGAATAACAATACTGCTTATTCAACGCTGAATCAAATTCAGCGTGACAGGTTTGTATGTTTTACTTTTTCTTTTGCGTTTTCTTTTGTTGCTCTGCTTGTTCCATCATATTTGCCATTTTCTGCTGAAAACGGTTTTGCTTCTTCGGTTTCGCCTTAGTAACCTGAATCTTAGCATGAATCTTATCCTCATCTATGATGAACTTTTTAATTACAAGCATAATTCCGATGGTAATTAAATTCGAAACAAAATAGTAAAGTGAAAGTCCACTCGCATAGTTGTTGAAAAACACCAACATAAATAACGGCGACAGATACATTAAGAACTTCATATTTGGCATCCCGGGCTGTTGCTGCGCCTGCATACTCTGTCCTGTACTCATCATCATATACACAAAAATAGCAATAGAGGCTAAGATTGGGAAAAGACTCACGTGATCCCCATAAAAAGGAATATTGAAAGGCAGTTCCGCAATGGTATCATAACTTGAAAGGTCATCTGCCCAAAGGAAACTCTTCTGTCTTAAATCAAAGGCCGTTGGGAAAAATGTAAACAAGGCGTAGAATACCGGAATCTGTAAAATAGCTGGGAGGCATCCTTTTAACGGACTTGCTCCTGCAGCATTTTGAAGTTTCATTGTATCCTGCTGAATTTTCATTTTGTTATCCTTATGCTTTTCACGAATAGCATCAATTTCAGGCTTTAAGACCTTCATTTTAGCCTGTGACAAGTACTGCTTGTATTGCACTGGAGATAATAATAATTTCAACAAAATGGTAAGGACAATAATTGCAATACCCGCTGGAAGGAACCCACTCAAAAATCCGAAAAGTGGTATGATAAGCCACTTATTGATCATTCCGAATATCCCCCAACCTAATGGCAGGGCTTCATCCAGATTACGGTCATAGGTTTTAAAAATTTGGTAATCTGTAGGCCCGTAATACATATTCATATTATAGTCCAAAGCACCACCTTTTGGCTCCAATAACATCTTCGCGCCATACTGCTTAGTATAAATAGTATCTATCTCTTCGTCTAGGACGAAATCAACAGATGTAAGCTTTACTTCTTTGAAAGGTGTGTCTGTTAAAAGCATCGAGCTAAAGAAATGCTGACGGAAATTCATCCAAGTAACATCTTTTTCTATCTCTTCATCCTCCCCTGTTGGAGAAAGCTTTGAGTGATCTGCATCTTCATACTCATAGGTTAGTCTTGAGTAACGATTCTCATAGGTAATACTCTTAGCATGTCTATACCCTTTGAGGCTCCAGTCAAGGTGAATTGGCTGCGATGTATTTATCACCCCTTCAAGTCCTTCAGTTTTCACACTGAAATTCATCATGTATTCCCCTGGTATCAGCTCATAGCGATATTCAACATAATCATACTCTGATGTTTTCAAACGCATTGTAAGCACGCTGTTATCGCCATTCTTAGAAAGCGTTGGTTCGAAGAAGAGATCTTTGGAGTTGAGTTGTCTATTTTCTGCTGAAAACTGAAGATTTAGGGAGTTATTCCCGTCTTTAATTAGATACACTGGTTCACCGGTGTAGATGGTGTGTTCCTTTAATTTAGCTTGTGTAATAAACCCACCTTTATTACTAATGGTAAGCTCCAAAACATCATTTTCTAGTATCGTCGAAGTGTCTTTAGCAGATGCTAAGGTTGCTGAATACGCAAAAGACCCTAATCTATTTTTTAGGCGTTCAATCGAAATTGAATCCTGTGGACTTGCAGCGGCTAGCTCTTCCGTCGCTTTGGAAAGGCTAACAGTATCTTTTTCTTTTTCTACAGCTTTTTCCTCTGCTGCGATGGCCGCAGCGGCTTCTTTTTCAGCTAGGATTTCTTCTTCGGTTGGCTTGTTCATGTACAACATCCAAACCAAAATTCCTCCAATAAGGACAAAACCAATCAGGGAATTAACATCAAATTTCTTTTCTTCCATTTCTATTCCCACTAGTGCGGGTAACTTTAGTTAATGTATTGCTCTTTGGCAACAATCTCGCCTTTTTACAGGATTGCGCCAGATTGTCTGTTTATTTCGATTCTGAATAATCATGTGCAGCCTTCACAAATGCCACAAAAAGTGGGTGTGGGCTCGCTACGGTACTTTTATACTCCGGATGATATTGTACACCAACAAACCAAGGGTGTGATGGAATCTCAATTATTTCTACCAAGCCCGTTTCTGGATTTGTTCCTGTTGCCTTAAGTCCAGCCGCCTCTAATCTATCCAAATATGCGCTATTGTATTCATAACGATGGCGATGACGTTCGTCAATACTATCGCTTTTATAAATGTCATGTACCTTGCTTCCTTTCACTAAATCACATTTCCATGACCCCAGTCGCATAGTCCCACCCATATTCTGGATATCCTTCTGCTCCTCCATCAAGTTTATCACTGGATTATTAGAAGCTTTGCCCATTTCACTAGAGTTAGCATCTTTTAGTCCTAGAATATTTCGGCTGTATTCAATTACAGCCATTTGCATTCCAAGACAAATTCCGAAGAAAGGCAAACCATGCTCACGCGCATAACGTACAGCTTCAATTTTACCCTCAATACCTCGTTCTCCAAAACCTGGAGCCACGAGAATTCCATCTAAACCTTTCAACTCCTTGGCAATGTTTGACGCATCCAAATACTCAGAATGAATTGATTTAACTTTCACTTTAACCTCATTAGCTG
>JBLHGH010000180.1:0-4302 GCA_047615425.1 Candidatus Latescibacterota bacterium | reverse complement strand
ACAGCATCCCGACCTTTTGATCGCACTCGTGATGGTTTTGTGATGGGAGAAGGTGCTGCAGGGTTGATTTTAGAAGAATACGAACACGCTAAAGCTAGAGGTGCAAAAATTTATTGTGAAATGGTAGGAGGGGGAATGAGTGCAGATGCTCATCACCTAACTGCTCCTCACCCTGAAGGCTTAGGTGCCAAAAACGTGATGATAAATACGCTTAAAGATGCGCAGTTGAAACCTGAAGACGTGGATTACATCAATGTGCATGGAACCTCTACTCCTCTTGGAGATATGGCAGAGCTAAAAGCTGTAAAATATGTATTTGGAGAACATGCCTACGACTTAAATATATCATCAACCAAATCTATGACTGGCCATTTATTAGGTGCTGCAGGAGCTCTTGAAGCTATTGCTTGTATCATGGCGATCAAAGACGGAGTTATTCCTCCAACAATCAATTTCGAGCACCCGGATGAGCACATTGACCAAAAATTAAACTTGACGCTTAATAAAGCTCAAAAGCGCGAAGTCAACGTCGCTCTTAGTAACACGTTTGGTTTTGGTGGACACAATGCTTCTGTGGTCTTTAAAAAGATCTAAGGCTTGGCTTGGCTAAAAAACATATTCGGGTTTTTGTCTTTCAAAGACAAAGACCCTTTTTTTGTGCAAATGCATAAGCTCACCGGTATTCGGGCAAAAAATATAGCGCTCTACAAGCTTGCCTTCAAGCACAAATCCAAGAATCAAGAGAATAATGAACGCTTGGAGTTTTTAGGCGATAGCATTCTCGATGCTATAATCAGTGAAATAATCTATAATCACTTCCCAAATAAGGATGAAGGGGAATTATCTAAACTACGTTCTAAAATGGTGAGCAGGAACATGCTTAATACCCTGGGAAATAATTTGAACTTACTATCTATTATCAGTTATCGAGAAACACATACTAAAGATGGACTAAACAATACCGTGGGAAATGCTCTAGAAGCTTTAATAGGGGCTGTTTATCTTGATCAAGGGTATCCTGCTTGTCAGGTGTTTATTGAAAAAAAATTAGTTGACCCTTACATTGACTGGCACCAACTAGAAGCTAAAGTCACGGACCACAAGAGTTCACTATTTCGTTATTGTCAGAAAGAAAAAAAGCACTTACAATTTGTGCTTCTAGAAGAGAACGCCATAGACGACCCCAAACGCTTTCATATCGGTTTAAAAATAGACTACGAACAAGTAGCGGATGCATTTGGAAAAAGTAAAAAAATAGCGGAGCAGTGCGCCTCTAAGGTTTTCTTAGATCAGCTTACTACCAGTGAGATAGATATTGAGTCTATCTAACTTATTTGCTTTCCAAAAAGCTAAGTACTTTCTGCCAGACATCAGCCTTAGCTTCAACATCTCCTTTAATTGTTCCCCCATAGCATAGGGAAATTCATAAAGTACTTCCGTAAGATATGCGGGAGGTGTAATATTGTGCCCAGCTTCCTCGTATTGGTAATTGTAGCATTTATAAGGGAATTCTTTCGCTTCAAGTCTTGCTTCAATCTTGTCCGCCATTAAAGTAGAAGGCCATACTTGATCATCTTTTCCTGAAAACAAAACGATGTTACCTTTGATGTTTTCTACAGGTATTTCCATGGTAGAATCTGCCGTTGAAATAGCCTCCATATAAGCATTCAAGAAACTTGTTTTGCCCTGTTCATCTCTTTCTGGAAGCGCTAAGCCGTAAGGCACAAAGGGCACTGGTACTCCATCCATCGTCCATGCAGATAATTTGTTAAAAGTAAAGGACTGATGAACATATGAGCTTGGCGCAATGGCAAAGACTCCGTTAATGTCTTCTCGGTGACTTGCATATAATAAAGCCAATTCAGCTCCCCTTGAAACTCCGAGAATGTAGACTTTTTCATGCTTGCCAATTTCACTTTCTATATACGTCCTTGAGCGGTCAATTATCTCCATTGGGATTTTAAGCAGTGTCTTGACTTGATTCTCTCCTCCGAAATAAGAAATAGCTGCCGCAGAATAACCTTTAGCTGCCAAAACTTTTGCCAAGCCATTTGAAAAAAGGTTGTTTCCCTCTGATCCGCCCAAAACCAAGATAAGCACTTCGCTAGATTCTACTTGATGTACATCAACTTTAAGATCTCCTTTATTTATGATGTAGGACAATGCATCCTCGGAATGATTAATTCTATCCACTTGTTTTTCAGCCAATACCCTTTCATGTTGACTTACTTGAATAAAAAAGCATTCCTCGCAAGGGATGTCCTTCAAAAATTTGGCGGAGTCTTGAATATCTAAATAAGAAAACAGGCCTAGAGAATCCTGTCCAATATAAGCTCCTGATAAGGCCTCGTCATGGTCAAGCGAAATCAAGCCTTTCTCGTCTGATTTAAACTCTGCATAGCTATACAGAAGCTGATTGTCTTTCAGTTGTTGTAGGTGAACCAAGTAACTCTCATTAGGAGTCAAGCCAGCGATCTTAATGTCAATATTATCGCCTAAAATAACGGCGTTTTTGTTGGTGTTAATTTGCACTCCGCTTTGGCAAGAAAACAACAATAAAAGAAGTGTATAAAGAAGAACTCTAAACATACTATTTGTTTTAACACTATATAAAAACGTATCCTCGTATGGCTCCACTACTTCCCTAACACACTTCTTGCAATCAACTCTTTCATAATTTCATTGGTGCCGGCATAGATTCTTTGCACTCGACTATCAGCCCAAGCACGAGCAATGTCATACTCCCAGATGTAGCCATAACCACCGTGTAATTGAAGGCCTTCCTCAGCTACTTTATATTGTAGGTCAGTTAACCAGTACTTCGCCATAGAGGCGGTCGCGTGATCTAATTTTCCTTCATTATGTAAGCCCACACATTTATCTAAAAACACTCGCCCTATTTGAATCTCTGTTGCCATTTCAGCAATTTTGAATCGGGTGTTTTGAAATTTGTCTACGGTTGTTCCAAAAGCACTTCTTGACTTAATATATTCAACCGTTTTTGCTAATGCATTTTCCGCTTGAGCAATAGCACCGATGGCCACAATTAATCGCTCTTGAGCTAACTCGGTCATCAAATATGAAAAACCCTTTCCTTCTTCACCTAACAAGTTTTCTTTCGGCAATTTGATGTTTTCAAAAAACAACTCACAGGTATCTTGAGCATGTAAACCTACTTTTTCAAAGGGTTTCCCTTTTGTAAAGCCTTCACTATTAGCCTCTACATAAAACAAGCTAATGCCTTTAGCTCCTTTAGTTGGATCTGTTTTAGCCGCAACTACTACCCCACCTGCTAAATAACCATTGGTAATAAATGTTTTGCTTCCGTTTAATAAATAGTGGTCACCTTTATCCTCTGCCGTAGCCCGCATACCTTGAAGGTCGCTTCCTGCTCCGGGCTCTGTCATGGCAATGGCCAAAATGGTCTCTCCACTTATACAGCCAGGAACAACTTTCTCTAGTAAACTTTCTTGTCCGTAGTGAATGATATAAGGAAAAACAATGTCGTTATGTAATGGGTATCCAACCGCTGGACCAGCACAACCCGTTAGGCCTAATTCTTCTGCGAAAATTGTATTGTATCTAAAGTCATGAATATCTAGTCCTCCGTATTTCTCCGGGGCTTGCATGCATAAGAAGCCAGATTCTCCTAGTTTCAACCAAGACTCCTTGCTTACCATTTGATCTTTTTCCCATTGCGCATTAAATGGGGTAATCTCCTTCGCTACAAAATCGCGAACAGATTGTCTAAATATTTCATGTTCTTCTGTATAAATATCTCTTGTAACCATAGTGCAAAAATAGGTAAAGGCTTTGAATAAATCCTTATCCTATAGAATAGAACCCTTTCGAAGCAAAACAGTTTTTGCTAAAGAACTAAAATATATTATATTAGTAGGATATAAACTACCCTCCATGATTAAAAAGTTGCTCTTCGTTTTTGTGCTTATTTTTTCGCTTCATTCCGCTAATGCTCAATGCAGTGAACAAGACGAAGTTAAGGTATTGCTTATTGGTGATAGCTGGGCTTTCTTTATGGGCGTTGATGGTACATTTAACAATGTTTACGAAAGTTGGGGACATAACAATGTGAAGTTTTTAACTACCCTCGATGTGGCAGTTAATGGTGCTCGAACCACAGATTTCCTTACATCGAATATGCAAACCGATATTAGGAATATCATCACTCTCAATCCAGACATTGACGTGATTCATTTAAGTATTGCCGGCAATGATGTTTTAGGTCAATGGGATGTAAGCTTTACTCAAACAGAATTAGACGCCCTTATTGATGAAGTTTAT
>JBLHGH010000179.1:0-4368 GCA_047615425.1 Candidatus Latescibacterota bacterium | reverse complement strand
CCAACGAAGGTGGAGCTTCTTTTAGCTATTCTATTATGATCTCATCAATAAAGGTCCAAGCTTTGTTGCCCGCTCCTTGTAAGCCATCTGGGATGGTGCCATAACTAGGAATTTTAAGGATTAATTGCTTAGTCAAGTATGTTTTAGTGTCTAATTTTATTTCTGCAAATACTAATTGTTCGTCGCTATTAATCATTTGTTTATTAGAAAGTACAGCATCACTTTCTAAAATAATTAGTGCCTCCCATTTGATGGGCGCATACAACCACTGCCCATTTGCGTTATAAAACCGAGTTGAAATTTTGGACATTTTTGTTGGTTCAGGAAATGTGATTGTTATCTCTAAATCATCACCCCAAAAACCCAGCCACTCCTTATCCCCAAAACGCGTATTGCTCCCGGTCACTCCATTTATCAAAGATTGCTTTCCGCCAGCATTATAGGAAGGATGAGGTTCAACGTTAATCTCGACCTTAGCTTTGATTGCTTTATGGTAGCGAATGGTGTTAGTGAATTTTCGTCCAACAGCGAGTTCATCTTTATACACGTGCCCATTAATTATGGCATCTTCTGAAATTTTAATGGGTTGATGATACAGCTGTTCATCACCATTATTGATGGTGTATTTTATTACCTTTCCGTTGGTAGGCGTGGTTAATTGATAAAACACTTCACTTTCAGTTTTTACAACGGAGCCTTCAAGATCATATAAATGGTTTGCATAGTTAATATCTAGGGCGTCTAGTCGTTCCAAAAAAGGCTCTAACCGAATTAAAAAGTTAGTGTAATCTTCTTCAAGATTTTGGGTTGGCCCTGACCAAGCCACTTCTGCCATGGCTAACATTCTTGGGAATGCCATATATTCAACTTGGTCTTCCGTGCTTAAATACTCTGTCCAGATATTTCCTTGAGCCCCTAAAACATGCTTAGCGGCTTTTGTGCCTTGTAGTTTTTTAGGGATTGGATTAAAGCTATACACTTTCTTTAGCGGCAAATAACCTCCAATGGCAGTAGGTTCGTCCTCATAGGTAGCTTGATAATAGTCAAAATAGGCGTGCGATGTGGGCGTTAATATCACATCGTGTCCTTGGTTTGCAGCATCCACAGCACCTTGTGTTCCTCGCCAAGACATCACCGTAGCGTTAGGGGCTAGCCCTCCTTCAAGAATCTCATCCCAACCTATCATTTTTTTGCCTTTGCCATTGATGTATGTTTCAATTTCCTTGATGAAATAACTCTGTAGACCGTGTTGGTCTTTGAGTCCTTTATCCGCAATCAGTTTTTGACAATGATTGCACTTTTTCCATTGTTCTTTAGGAGCCTCATCGCCCCCTATGTGAATGTACTCGCCAGGGAAGAGTGGTATTACTTCGTCCAACACATTTTTAAGGAATGTAAATGTTTCTTCCTTAGGGCAAAAAATGGTTGAAAATACACCCCACTGTGTAGCCACAGGAATTTGCTCACCAGTGCAACCTAATTCTGGATAGGCATGAATCGCTGCTTGTGCGTGCCCTGGCATTTCTATTTCTGGAATCACCGTAACGTGTCGGGCTGTTGCATATGATACTATTTCTTTTACCTCTTCTTGGGTGTAAAAGCCACCGTATCGTTTTCCATCAAATAGTTGCGGTGTGTCATTGTAATGCCCAATTAGGGTTTCTTCTCTGTAGGCTCCCTTAGTAGTAAGTTCTGGATATTGTTTAATCTCAATGCGCCACCCTTGATCATCAGTCAAATGCCAGTGGAAGGTATTCATCTTAAGCATCGCTAGATGGTCAATGTATTCCTTGATAAATTCTACAGGGAAAAAGTGACGTGAGACATCCAGATGCATCCCTCGGTATTTGAATCTTGGTTCGTCTTTAATTATTAGTGTTGGGATTTTAATATTTTCTACGAATGCGTTTTCTGTATTTTCTATAGCTAGTGGAAGTAATTGTCTTAAAGATTGAACCGCATAAAATGCTCCGGTTGGCGTACTAGCACTTATGGAAATATTTTCTTCTGAAATAGTTAAAATATACCCTTCATTTGTAATACTGTTATTTTGTTTAAAAATGAATGATGCAGTTTCTTCAGGCCTGCTTGAAGAAAAGCCTACCGCGCCTAGACTCCCTAGGTATTTGTGTAAAAGCGTTGTCGCACTTTTAAAGTTTTCAGGCGCGTTAATAATCATTAGGTCGCGCGGTATTTTAAAATAGCCATCTCCAACAACTAGCTCATTGGGAGCGGGAATAATGTTTGCTCTAGCTATGAAGTCTAATTCTGAATTATCTTGACACCCAATACTAATTAGGGATAGAGAAATCGCAAAAAATAATACTAGGTGCTTGCGGTCTATTACTTTTGCTAAGTAAATTGTTAAGTGTTTTATAATGTATCTTTTCAAGTGAGTGTGTGTTAGATAAAAAAGCTAAAGTCTTTGGTTCATTTGGGAGCAAATCAAAAAAATTGTCGCTAAAATGACCACCTTCTTCCGAATATAAAAATACATCTTTTTGAAGTGTCTCACTTTTTAAAGTGATTTGAATTCCTGTTGGCACTTTTATCATAGTTGCATTAATGCCTCCATTTGATAGAGTTAAATCTTTCGGCGAAACAAAATAATGGAGTGCGTGTGTGTCGTCAAAATACACCTTTGCAAAGGTTGAGGTACGATCAAAATTAATGTTGGATAAATTTACTTCATACACCACTTCATTTTTTTCATTGAAGGTGCTAACAGATTTGGTTTCTGTCTGGTGTAAAATGGTTCCATTCATATCGTAAAACACTACGTAGATATCATTTGTAACTAGCTTAGGACTGTCGTCAACCACTTTGATTTTTAGGATATTGTTTTCTTCAAATGGGACAATCAATCTGTTTTTAAAAGCGCGTTTAGCCTCGTAGTGCAATGCTTTCCAGTTGCCCAACCCATCAATGCTTGACCACGAAACCACAGGCCAGCAATCGTTCAATTGCCAATACAATGTCCCCATATTATAAGGCTTAGCAGCTCGGTGTGCACGGATGCCTTTACTTATCCCATACGCTTGAAGGAGTTGACTTACATACACATAATCTTCATCGTTTGTAGGAACTGGAAAGTCACGCTCCATATATTCTTTGATCAATTGAAAGCCGCGGGCGTGTTTTTGATGGGTAGCAAAACTGGGATGATTGAGATCAATACTATCTTGCGCTGTAAAGTATTTTATAGCTTCATAACTAGGGAAGGACTGGAAACCAAACTCACTCATAAACCGGGGTACTTCTTCCTCAAAATGCTCAAAGGGATAACCATCATGCCAGACCCACCAGTCGTGTGCATCGCCTTCAAATTGATACCGCTTATCACCACGGCCATACTTAGGCGAACTTTCCCAATAAGAAATAGATGGGCTCAAACTATCCACCACTTTAGGTAAGAGCTCATTAAAAACGGCTTGGTAGCTATTCCATATTTCTTCTTTTTGCGATTCGGTTTTATCTGCTTGCCAACCCCAGCGATGCCACCCTTCGCTGTTTTCGTTATTACCGCAATAGAGAGCGATACTTGGGTGTTGTCGCAAGCGCTTAACGTTATCGACTGCTTCGGCTTTTACGTTCGCTAAAAAATCTTTATCACCGGGATACATCGCGCAAGCAAACATAAAATCTTGCCAGATGAGGATTCCTTTTTCATCACAGAGGTCATAGAATAGGTCATCTTCATAAACGCCTCCTCCCCAAACACGAAGCATATTCATATTTGCTGCTACCGCATCAGACAATAATTTCTGTCGCTCTTCTGGGAGGACATCTGCCAGAAATATATTTTGCGGGATGTAGTTGGCTCCTTTCATATAGATCGGTTTTCCATTAAGCTTAAAATAGAAACTCTCACCTATGCTATCTTTTTCTGTCATCAATTCTATGGTGCGGATTCCTACTTTTGACTTCTTAAAATCAAGAACGCGTTGGTCTTGTCGTAACTGAATACGATACTCATACAAGTTTGGCTTACCTAAATTGTGCGTCCACCAGAGTTTAGGTTCTTTAATCTCTAAGGGCAAAATATAGGTTGTGGTTGAAGGGTCTAACGGAACACGTTTTTTATGAGTTTCTCCAGTGCTTAGGTTTTCTACCCAGATATCATACATCCCTTTTTTTATACAATCAATAGTCAGATGTGCATTAAGCTTGGCCTTCTCTTTGGAAATACTAACGGTCTCAATAAATGATTCTTGTAATCTCACTTTTTCATAACTTACTAAAGAAACATCACGCCAGATCCCAATGGTTTTAATAGTAGGTCCCCAATCCCAACCGTATTGGAATTGTGGTTTTCTGATAAAGACTCTGGGAGATTCTGGGAGGTTGTAGTTGAGGTCTGATTCCTTA
>JBLHGH010000178.1:0-4430 GCA_047615425.1 Candidatus Latescibacterota bacterium | reverse complement strand
GCAGACACCTCAATTGAAAAAGCATCTCCGGATACTGGGTTAATTGTAACTTCTAAATTTTCTGGCGGTAAAAAAGACACTACAACTGTTTGTATAAACTCAGCAGTATCTCCGTTAATATTGCTAGCCGTTACTAATGCAGAATAGCTACCTTCATCATAGGTGTGGTTTACACTTGTCCCAGGCGCTAGTGTAACAGCCTCTGAACCATCTCCATAATCGAGTAAAAAGCTAGAAGCGCTATCTCCACTTGGAGTTAGCGTTGCCGCACCAGAATTATCTTGCGCTAACTGTACTTCCAATGCCAGATTCGATGGAAGCTGAACATCATTTAAGTAATCTAAATCCCTGTCCTCCTCAACACAACCGATGGAAAGAAGTACAAATACACAAATACTAAATACGTTTTTAAATCTGAAATTTTTCATAGTGTGCATTTTTTTAATATCCAGGATTTTGTTGCCATCTGTTTCCTGCTAATTCTATTTCTACAGATGGAATTGGGAATAATTCGTGTTTACCAGTTGTAAACCCTTCAATGTCTTGCCCAGCGCGATTTGTTCGTACTAAATCAAAAAAGTGATGCCCTTCACCAACGAGCTCTAATCTTCGCTCTAGATAAATAGCCTGTAAAAGTTCACCGCCACCTGCAGAGACATCTTCTAAACCAGCGCGCGCTCTAACAGTGTTTAAGTACAACCTTGCTAATGCGTCATTTCCTGTACCCTCATTATGCGCTTCAGCTGCCATTAACAAGACATCTGCATAGCGAATAGCTCTATAATTATTTGGGTTCGTCAAGTTTTGATCTCCTATATTAGAATCTCCTTGTCTCGGAATATATTTTCTATTAAAGTACCCAGTGTGCTCAAATCCTTCTACCCAACTTACACCGGCACCATCATTATAGTCTTGGTTTGCATCTGCAAAAGCTTGAATATTTAAAATGGCAATGTCTCTACGCAAATCGCTCTCATCGTAAGCATTATAGGTTTCTTCTGTAGGAACGTTAAAGCTAAAGCCAGATTCAAATAAGGGTCCGTTAAAATTACGTGGCCCATTAAAACCAACTGCTACATTTCCTTCGCTACACTGAAGGCAACCAAAACCAGCTCCTTGTTCGTCCGTGTATTGTATTTCAAAAACTGACTCGCTGTTATTCTCAAAATCGTTTTCAAAAACTGTTGAAAAGTCGGTAACCAAACTATAGGGTCCAGTTTCAATAACATCATCTAATACAGAAGCCGCTAAACTATATTTACCTTGATATAAATAAACACGACCAAGCAGCGCTTGAGCCGCCCCTTTAGTTACACGACCTTGCTCGGCTTGTGTAACTGGAAGATTATCCGCAGCAAAAATGAGGTCTAATTCAATCTGTGTGTATACTTCAGCAGCAGGTGTTCGTTCCACAGTATTTTGATCTCCGAAGAGTAAGCGCTTATCTACAGCCAACGGCACATCACCAAAAAACTTGACCAATTCAAAATAATAGTAAGCACGTAGAAAAGTAGTCTGTCCTAACACATTATTTCTACCAGAAAAATCTGTTTTATCCTTGAACTCCATAATGTAGTTCGCTCTATTCACACCGGCATACATCCAAGTCCAGATATCCCTTAGCTGTGCATTTACGGGTGTATGACGCATATCATCAATCTCTTGAATTCCAGGCACGTCAATAGCACTCTCACCACCGGCGAGGGTATTGTTGGAGGCGATTTCACCCAACATAACGTTGATATAGGAAGACTGAAGTAAATCATAGGCACCAATAAGTGCAGATTGGTAATCTGCTTCGCTATTGAAGAAGTCTTCTGAATTTTCATCTTCTGAGTTTACAGAAACGAAATCATCACTACATGAAAAGGTTATTAAACCAACACCTAGCAGTAAAATAAAGCTCTTTTTTGTTTTCTGAAGGAATCTCATAATTAAAATTTAAGGTTTAGACCAAGTAAAAATGTTCTTGGAGATGGATAGAACCCTATGTCAATTCCGCCTCCTACAGGAGCACCGGAAGAGGTTGTTGGATCATAACCACGATATTTTGTAAATGTAAATGCGTTACTAACTGAAGTATAAAGGCGTAATTCGTCAATTTGCTCTCCTAAGACTCCTTCTCCGAATGTATATCCTAACTGAATATTCTGAACTCTTATAAAAGAACCATCCTCGACAAAGAAATCTGAAAATAATGTGTTGGACGTTGCAGCTGTTGTTACTCTTGGAAACTCATTAGATGACCCAGGGCCAGTCCATCTTCCTAAAAATTGAGTAGATCTATTAGTCAACTCTTGAAAACGCTCATAATTTCTTACAATCTCATTTCCAGAAGAGCCAAAGGCATAGGCCACAAAGTCAAAGTTTTTATAATTAAAGCCTATGTTAACACCAAAAGTGAAATCTGGAATGGGATCCCCAAGATTCGTTCTATCTTCTGTAGTAATTAAACCATCACCATCAACATCCACAAAGCGAATATCGCCTGGCTGCGCGCCATCTTGTGCGGCGTGGCTGTTAACTTCGTCAATGGTCTGAAATATTCCATCTGTTTTATACCCTTTAAAGTATCCAATTGGAAAACCTGCCTCCATCCTTGATGGAAAATCCTGCCCTATTCCGAAGGCACCACCAGGAATAAAGGCGTTTTCACTATTTACAAATACTACCTCATTCTCAATGGTAGTTGCATTCAGTCCAATATTAAACCTGAAATTATCTGAAAGTGATTGTTTGTACCCTACAAAAACCTCGAATCCTTTATTGCTCACAGTACCAGCGTTTATAAAAGGTGAACCCGAACCTGGGGCTGAACTTCCTAAGATACCTGACACTGGCGCAACTACTAATAAATCTTCCGTACGTCTGTTAAAATAATCCAATGTAACGTCTAGCTTGTTGTCAAAGAATTTTGCATCAATACCAACATCAAATGTTTTTTGTTGTTCCCACTTTATTTCGGGATTTGAAAGTGCTCCAATTGCAGTACCCATAACGAGATTTCCGTCAATCACGTACTCACCTTCTCCGTTTAGTAAAGACTCAAACCTAAAGTCCCCAATACGGTCATTTCCTAAGATACCATAAGACCCTCTTATTTTTAAGAAATCGAAAACAGTGCTATTTTTAAGAAAAGCTTCTTCTGAAAGTATCCAACCTGCCGACGCAGATGGGAAATAACCAAATTTATTCTCTGGTCCAAATTTTGTTGAGCCATCACGTCTCAATACTCCTGAAAACAAGTACTTTCCTTTATAATCATATTGTACTCTTCCGAAGTAAGAAAGTAAACGAGCGTCAAATGTATTTCCACCGTTTGGAAAATTATTCACAACATCCGATGCTGTAGCGATAGATGCATTTAATGCATCGTTATTTTCTATATCAAATCCAGTACGTGATGAGAAAACACCTGTTGTCTGGAAAATAGATGTCCCAAGTGTTACATCTATTTTATGAACGTCATTAAATATTTTATTGTATTTCGCAAATGCATCAAAGGTGTAATCCCTAAAGGTATTCTTACTCTCTGTCACACTGTTTCTGTCAATGTTGAATACTTTTCCAGAACCATAGAACGCAGAAGGACTAAAACCAGAGCCATATACCTCTGCGTAGTTTGCTTGAATTCGCGTTTCTACCTGAAAATTATTCCAGAATGAATAATTTAATCCGAAAGCACCACTCAACTTTTGAACAGCAGTCCTGTTGTATGTATTTTCAATTTGTGCTAGTGGGTTAATAACCTCATTCCCTGTTCCTTCAGAAATTGTAAATGCTCCCTCATCATCTCTTACCGCCAAGGTTGGCGCATTATTTAACGCATTGTATAAAACAGAACCAATAGCATTTTCTGAAATTGATTTACGCGTTGTACCGGAATAAATAACTGATGAATTGAATTTCAAATTTTTAATACCCTTCCAATCATAGCTTAAACGCGAAGTGAATCTGCCAAAGTTCGACTTGTTCGCACCTACAATACCATCTTGTGTTAAATAAGAAGCACTAAAAGATGTTCTCGAATTATCACTACCACCGCTCACAGTGATATCGGCGCTATATACTGGTGCCGTATCAAAGACCTTGTCTTGCCAGTTTGTTCCTTGCCCTAAGGCCGCAACATTGGTAAATAATGGAGACTGACCACCATTAGCCCTAGCCTCATTTATTAGAAGTGCATATTCTGTAGCGTTTAAAACCGGTATCTGTCGTGTTGTTTCTTGCATACCAAAGTATGTCTTGAAGTCAAACTTTATATCCGCATTATATGAACCGCTCTTTGTTGTTATCAGAATAACACCATTCGCAGCACGTACACCATATATACCTGCTGTTGCATCCTTCAAAACATTAATAGACTCAATATCTGCCGGATTCACAACACTCAAGTCCTCAATTACGTTTCCGTCTAACAGAATAAGAGG
>JBLHGH010000177.1:0-4434 GCA_047615425.1 Candidatus Latescibacterota bacterium | reverse complement strand
CAATGGTGCGTATTTTATATCACCAAACGCTGTACGTGACTTTTCAGGAAAATTTACGATTCATATTGAAGATAGTGAGCAATTAGAAATTGTTTCAGAACTTATTGAAACACCTCGTTCGGTGGAAGAAATTGATCTGCATCCATTTACCAATGGGACCGTAAATTGGGTGCGGAAAGACACCAAATATAATCAGACACTAAAACCAACAGTTGAGGCCGACTTCGATGTGAAGGGATTCATTCAATTTACCATCGAGCCTCGCTGCACCTTGGAAAATATACCGATTATCATTAAGTACAGCGATGGGGATATACGTGTTGAAATCTATGGGTGCTAGTTACTCCCCTATCTCCAACTTATACCCTACCCCATGCACGTTGGTTAATTTGATAGAGTCATCATCTTGTAATTTCTTACGAAGCTTTGAAATATAGGTATCTAGGCTTCGTCCGACTATCACACCATGGTCTTCCCAAACTTTCTTAGTTAACTCATCGCGTTTGACAATTTGATTAGGGTTTGCGGCAAGAATTGACAATAATTCACATTCCTTTTTAGAGAGCGGAATTTCCTGAGCTTCTTTAACAAGCTTATGCTGATCAGGATAAAAGCTGAAACTACCAAGCGAAGTACCCTGTACACCACTTTTTGGCTTCTGCGATGTACGGTATCGGCTATAAAAAACAAAAGCTAGAAAGGCCAATACCAAAAGAACTAATCCGTAAAATAGCAAGTTGTTCGTTGCCTTTGTCGATTTTAATGCTGTGAACATAATATGTATGGTGTAGCAATTTTCCGGTACTATCCTACCACCACAAGGCACTATGCTATTTTCTTCGTTCCTAAGCATTTCATAGCTATAGGCTGTTTCTTCATCTGTACATTGCACAACTTCCACCAAGTAAGTAGCTGGTAGTCCAGCTTTCGCGAAAGTTTCGCTAACAAGCGTATTAAGTACCGCTGGATCGAAGGCAAGCGGGTGTTCAAAAGAGAGTTTAAACTTTTCAGGGGCCATTTGAACCACAGGCAGAACTAAGGAAGTAGAATCCTTTCTAGATAGTAACAACTGGTTGCCAACCGATCGCATGGCAACTTTTACACGCTTAGGTTCAATTTCAGCAGGTTCTTGTGGACTACATGCCACTATGATCCATAAAAGCATGAACACAGTCAAAAGCCTCATGCTCGTTTTCTTTTTCTTCTTCATTAGTACAAATAACAGACTATTTGGTGAGATTTTACAGCTGTTGACACTTCTTTTACACTCTTTTGACATATTTATGATACACCTGAATTAGTTTTATATCAAAATTAAATACTATGAAAAAACTACTTTTTACATGCATCATGCTAACTGGTTTATTAGTAAGCAGTCAAAATCAAGAAGCACATCAGCTAAACACCGAACAAAGTGTTATCAATTGGAAAGGGAGTTATTCCTTCTTCTTTAGTGAACATAACGGGAACGTGCATTTCAAAGAAGGCGAATTAATCGCTAAGGATGGTAACATTACAGGAGGCTCATTTGTAATCGATATGACCACTATTTCCAATGAAGATTATCTCAAACAACAAGGACCTGTTAAGCACCTCAAAAGTGACGATTTTTTTGATGTGGAAAAGTTTCCTGAAGCAAAGTTAGTTTTCACTTCCGTGGAATATTTTACAAATGAAAACACCCATAGGATATTTGCCGACCTTACCATTAAAGGCATTACCAAGAACATTCGATTCTATGCCACTGCCGACGGTGATGCGAAAAATTTTGAGACGAAATTCAAAATTGATCGTACGCTTTGGGGTATTACATATAACAACAAACTGAAAAATGAAGGCATTTCCGAAGCCATTGAGTTTAATGTTAACTTGCAATTTCAAACAGTAATAAAATGAAGTATATCATACCTTTCACTGCCCTTATTCTCTGTTCCTATTTTGTTATAGGACAAGAAAAGGAAGAGAGACATATATTAAAAACCGATAGCCTTTGGGCTAAAGAAATTTTCGAATTGCCAACAGGTTTTGCTAGGGAAATGACGCTTACAGGCTTTGAAGATGCTAGCTTTCCAAAAGGCTGGAGTGATCCAGAAAGCCCAGCTATGTGGTCCTATATCTTTGCCTGGTCGGCTTCCGAAGAAAAAATGGTTCCAACCCAAGAGATTGTAGACAATCTTGAGTTATATTTTGATGGTTTGATGGATGTTCGGAAGGATACGCTCATTACTGGAAAACCCCCTGCCACCGCGCTATTGGCTGAAAACACCAGGGCTGGAGATGTGGTGACCTATACCGGGAAAGTGCGCACCTTTGATCGTTTTAGAAGCAACGAGATGATGACACTCCATCTACTCGCAGAACAATACCATTGTGAAAAAGAAAAAAGAACCATTATAGTTTTTCGGTTTTCACCCAAAAGCTTAGACCATTCAATTTGGGAACTTCTGAAAGAGGTTCCACTCATAGCCGATGCCTGTGAAAGAAAATAATTAAAAAATTAAGCGTCACGTCTAAAAGCCAAAGCCCATTTTAAAGGCGAGGCGCATACCCTCATCACTATTAAATGCAGAAACATTAGCCGTCATCATCTCTGCCAAATTCACGAACACACCACCACCAAATGACGTATTCCAAGCGGCATCATTAGAACTTGTAGCATCGAATACTAGGTCGTTATCAACCCACACCCGTCCATAATCACCACCACCAAAGAGTCCCAAACTTATTGGAAGTAAGCCTGTTTTTAAATTTGTAATATTCCAGCGCAGATCGGTAGATTGTACAAAGGCACTTTTACCAGTGAATCGTTCGTTTCTATAGCCTCGTAACCCACTATTAGCTCCTAAGGTGGCACCTTGATAAAACTCAAAGTCGTCTCCTAAATTAACATGTCCTCTCAAATTAGTAGCTAGAACTAACTGCCCACTTGGAATCAATTTATAATCGAACCCTAAGGTTGGCATTACATACCCGAACCCTTTACTCGTTTCTACATTGTTTGTATAACCAATTTGTAATCCAAATTGCATTCCTAATGTTGGAAACGCCTCATTATCTTTATTGTTGAAATGATAGGCAGCCTCCATACCGAAAAAATCTTGTTTATCAAATATACTTCCATCAATGGACACTACATTTAATGCGCTATTAACATCAACAAATAGGTCTAGAAAACGACCCGGAGTTTTATCAACTTCATTTGACTCATAAAAAACACCTACTTTAAAATTAGCGCTGAGACCCCCTCTCCATAACAAAGAAGGCATTACTTTGAAGGTTCTAATCTTAACCCGGTTGTAGTCTAAATCTGCATCAATGTGATCATCGTCATTAGCCTCGTGGTTTGTTGTACTATTTCCATAACCAAAGAAGTTAATGGCGTAATTTGGACTATTAAACTGTGCGTCCAAACCAACGTTTAAATTTCCAAATACATTAGCAAACTCTCCAGTATACGATACGTCATATCCCTCTGTTGCAAAATAATAGGAAGCGGAGATAGTCTGTTTATTGGTAAACGGGTTTCGCTCAAAACCATAATTTGTATAGGTATTCGAAGCTCCAATTTTGAAACCATCATCTGGATTGGAACCAAGTGATGGAACTAACTGGTTGGTATTGCTCTTTAATTTTTTATAGTCATAAACATTGGTCTCGTAATCATCTGTTAATCGTAGCCTTGCATTTTTCGCTTCCGAAACATCATTCTTCTTAGATTTATAATCGTAAATAACAATTTTACCACCTTCTGGGATACTGTATGTATCCTTATTCTGGCCTCCAATTAATCTAATTTTTATCTTCGTATTCTTGCCTTTCGCTTCAAAAACATCATCATCATCTAAACCATAAATCCATATTTCTTTTGTTTCTTTACAGTGGTACGTTCGTTCATGGAAAACCTCACCTTTTTCTCCATTTTTAATACGTTGTGCAATTATTTTAACGGCACCATTAGCTAGGCACTCCATAGTGAAATAGTCATCCTTATCTGTTCCTTTTACTACCGCAAAATTATTGACTAAGGCATAGTATCTATCTGATATGGCCTGCAAATTTCCGCGTCTCGCCTTCAATTTCCTTTTGATATCATCAAGGGATTCATCGCGCACTTCCACTGGAAAGTTTAAAAATGCCTTATCAATTAGAGCATCAGTAATACCATTTTGAATTGCTTTTACTTCTGTATCCCAAACAGCTTTGTTCGATCTTTGGATAAATTCCATATCTAAGGGAAATGGCTCTACATTGACGCCCTTAACATCTACCAAGTCATCGTCATACTTTCTAAGAATTCGGGCCGCAGGCATTAAGGCTACTCCAATACCAAATAATGGTCCATCAGACATAATTGAAAATGCTTGATCCCTATCTCTCGGCAATGGGCGATACACCTTCTTGCCATCCTCTTTAAATTCTATCCAACGCCATTGA
>JBLHGH010000176.1:0-4474 GCA_047615425.1 Candidatus Latescibacterota bacterium | reverse complement strand
TTATTTAATTCGATTGCGTCCTCCCAGGTGTACCACGTTATTTCTGATACAGCATCTGACACAGGATTAAATGCACTCGTAAGACATAGGATTAATAGGAAGCTAGTTGTGTAATACATTTTTCGGAGCATAATAATTGTATTGGGGGTTCAAAGTAAGAAAAAACCTGTTTTAATTCAAATTCGAATAATAGGTTTTTGATAGATGTTCATCCATTTGTGTATCAGAAAGATACAAAAATAGCACTGCCATCATATCGCTAAAGCCATCAGAAGGGTTATCCGTCTCTAAAACTAGCTTATAATCGTGGTCGGCCTTGACTGGTATCCCTTCAGCACTAGAATACACAGGAACATGTTTAAGCCCTCGTTTTTCATCATAATTATCACAGTTAAAGGTGAATAAAGTTTCGTTCGTAGTTGCGTCCACAATAGACAAAGCAGTTGCGAAAGGATGCAAATGAGCCGCCATTGCATGAATGGTGGTGTCTTCTAAGAGGTATAATTGATAGGTGATATCAAACTCGAATCTATCTTTTCCCTTGGGAAGCACCCAGTGGGAAGATTGCCATTTTCCTTCTTTATTTACAACTTTATTATTTTTTAAATCGATTGGTAAGCATAATGATGGGTTTTTCGATACGTCTGGATTTTCTGGATCATCTTGGTCATAATCACGAAGTAATACGACTGCTTTCGGATTTAATGCCTTTAGCTGCGTTTCTCCAGATTCCATATGGAAATCTATGGTATGCTTTACTTTGAAAAACGGATCTTCAATATTGTGGTTTAGCGTTCTCGAAGCCACTATAAATTTATCATTGTCCGGAACTGGAAACCCAAATCCGTCAGGAAATCGTATTTCGTTTATACCATTAGACAAGGTAGTTAAGCGCGGATAGTGTAATGCCATTCGTTCCGGAATATTGAGGTTCCTAAAATGAATCGCGTCAAAAAAATCAACATTTGTATGGCAAAGAAAATCATTGTTGTGGATACGCTCTCCTTCGCGCATAACTTCTGTTCTAAACCCAGTTATCCATCGCAGTGGCTCATGACCTGGATTCATATTCACGTTGAGCATTGACTGAGGCCCGTCCATAGACTCATAAATAGCATCAACTAATAGATCTGGCGACGTAAGACTCAATAATTTTTCTGAATGCTCTATTTCCCAATCGGAATCCATCCAATGAAAAAAGTGAAGGACTTCAGTTTTGACAATGGCTTTATGTCTATTAGAAAGCTGATAGTACCATATACTAATACCTAATGTCCCTAAGACGAATAGGGTTAAAAAGGTTTTGATAGTTAAGAACTTCTTTATTCTCATAGCTAAGGATGTACTTCGGCACAAAGATAATCATTCTCTATATGTCTTGAAAAACTGCCAATTATGATACAATTGACTTCGTGTTAACAAAATTCATTTTCTATCCGCATAATTAATCGTAGTTTTAACGCTTAATTCAGAAAATATTAATGGGAAAAATAATCGCCATTGCAAACCAAAAAGGAGGAGTAGGTAAAACTACAACCTCTGTGAATCTCGCGGCATCCTTAGGCGTGTTGGAAAAAAAGGTATTGCTTATCGATGCAGACCCTCAGGCGAATGCTTCGTCGGGACTTGGTATTGATGTTGAAGGTGTTGAGGTTGGCACATATCAGGTTTTAGAGCATACTGCAAAGGCAAAAGATGTGATTATTGCTACAACCTCACCAAATTTAGACATAATTCCTGCTCATATTGACCTAGTTGCTATAGAAATAGAACTCGTCGACAAAGAAAACAGGGAAACTATGCTTAAAAGAGCATTGGAAGGACTTTCAGACATTTATGATTATATCCTTATTGACTGCGCTCCATCCCTTGGTTTATTAACGTTGAACGCTTTAACAGCTGCAGATTCTGTATTAATTCCTATACAGTGCGAATATTTTGCCCTGGAAGGCCTTGGGAAATTACTGAACACTATAAAAAGTGTTCAGAAAATACACAATGCAAATTTAGACATTGAAGGCTTGCTGTTAACCATGTACGACTCGCGTCTGCGTTTGTCTAATCAAGTAGTTGAAGAGGTTAAAAAACATTTTGATGAAATGGTTTTTAAAACAATCATTCAACGTAATGTGCGTTTGAGTGAAGCACCTAGTTATGGAGAAAGCATTATTAGTTACGATGCGGGTAGCAAAGGTGCCAATAATTACCTAAGTTTGGCTCAAGAACTTATAGAAAAAAATTAAATAAACCTTACCGTTATCGCGGGGAATAAATATGGCTAAAGCGACGAAAAAACAAGCGTTAGGGCGCGGATTATCGGCCTTGCTTAGAGATCCTTCTAACGACATCAATTCTGCAGGTGATAAAAATGCCGACAAGGTTGTTGGTAGCATTGTGGAACTGGAGCTCAACACTATTGATGTCAACCCGTTTCAGCCTCGAACAAGCTTCAATGAAGAGTCTTTAAGAGAATTGGCCTCTTCTATTCGTGAGTTAGGTGTCATTCAGCCAATTACTGTTCGTAAAACAGATTTCAACAAATACCAACTCGTAAGTGGTGAACGAAGATTTAGAGCTTCGAAAATTGTTGGTCTCGAAACTATTCCATCATATATAAGGATTGCTAATGACCAAGAGTCTTTAGAAATGGCCTTAGTTGAGAACATTCAACGTCAGGATTTAGACCCTATTGAAATTGCACTTTCCTATCAGCGATTGATCGAAGAAATTGCCGTAACTCAAGAAGAGCTGAGTGACCGTGTAGGTAAAAACAGATCAACCATTGCCAACTATTTACGCCTACTAAAACTGGACCCTATTGTCCAAACTGGTATGCGAGATGGTTTTATTAGCATGGGTCATGGTCGCGCACTCATCAACATTGAAGACGTAAATGAACAGCTTGCAATTTATGAACGCATTGTTAGTAACAAGCTTTCTGTACGGGATACCGAAGCCCTTGTGCGTCAAAAAAAACACCCATCTGCTACTATTGACGTAAAGAAAAAACCATTACCAAATTACGCAAAGGATGCTACATTGGAACTCTCAGAATTGTTCCAAGCTAAGGTTTCTGTGAAAGTAGCTGGTTCTGGAAAAGGCCAATTAGTTATTCCGTTTAAAGACAAAGACGAACTGGAACGCATTTTGAACCGTATCAAAAGTGAAAAATAATATCTCTTTTATATTTCTGTTTTTACTGGCGATCACTCCCCTTTTTGCCCAAGACGAAATCATTTCAGAAAAGAAAACAGACTCAGTAGCCTTCAAAGATGGCACTGTACTTATTGTAGAGGATACCCATCCTGAAAGTCAAGAATACGACCCGCTGGCGCCTTCTCGCGCTGCCTTTTATTCGGCCGTGCTCCCTGGATTAGGGCAAGCGTACAATGAAAAATATTGGAAAATTCCTATAATATATGCCGGAATGGCAACAGGGGTCTATTTTTATCTTCAAAACGACAAAGATTACGATCGCTTTAGAAATGCCTATAAAAGAAGACTTGCGGGATACACTGATGATGAATTTTACGGTGACGGTTCTTCGCCAGTAATTTCAAACGACAGGTTGATTACTGCACAACGTTCGGCTCAAAAAAACAAGGACGTCAGTATTATTGTTTCCTTAGCATTTTACCTTGTTAATATCGTTGATGCAAATGTTGATTCACATCTCAAACAATATAATGTTTCTGAAGACCTATCAATTCAACCGAAACTAGACATGAATGGAATTAATACACAGGCTAATTATGGCCTTTCATTAACCTACACTTTCAAATGAAGATCGCAATTCTAGGATATGGAAAAATGGGCAAAACCATTGAAAGGTTAGCAAAACACAAAGGTCATGAAATCGTGTTTACTAGTAAAAGTGACGCAGCTGAAGGTGATATTAGCGCCGCTGATGTTGCCATAGAATTTTCAACACCAGGAGCTGCTGTAGCGAATATTACTTCCTGTTTTAACAATGGAATCCCTGTAATAAGTGGAACAACAGGCTGGCTAGACTCTTATAACGATATGCTAAAGTTATGCGAAAACAGTAACGGAAGCTTTATCTATGCGTCCAATTTCAGCGTTGGTGTAAATCTGTTCTTTGCTATGAATGAATATGTAGCAGATTTGATGCATCCTTGGAAAGATTATGAAGTTTCGGTTGAAGAAATTCATCATACTGAGAAAAAGGACGCACCGAGCGGCACAGCAATTTCAATTGCTGAAGGCCTATTAAAGCATTCGCAAAAGGAATCATGGAAACTTGATGGACATGATGCGAAGGATGTAGCTATTTCGGCAAAACGAATAGCTGATGTAAAAGGTACTCACATCATTAAGTATGATTCTAAAATTGATTCAATTCATCTAAAACATGAGGCCCATAGTAGAGAAGGTTTTGCATTAGGTGCTATTTTAGCAGCAGAATGGCTTCAGAATAAAAAAGGCATCTATTCGATGAAAGACGTTTTAAAAA
>JBLHGH010000175.1:0-4484 GCA_047615425.1 Candidatus Latescibacterota bacterium | reverse complement strand
AACCCACTATCCAAATAAACAAAAACAAAGTGAAAGCGGCGGACTTACCATGGACGCAACGGGAGCTGAAAACCACACTACAATTATTGTACTGGAACCCTCACCTTTAGAGCAAAATATGTTGTGGGCAGGAACAGATGACGGCCGCGTACATTACACACAAAATGGTGGGCAGTCTTGGACAGATGTTTCAAAAAATCTTAAAGGCTTACCCGCTGGAAGTTGGATTGTTCAAATTAAAGCATCCAATAAAAATAAAGGAGAAGCACTTTTGGTTGCAAATAATTATCGGAGATTTAATTACACGCCCTATGCGTATCGCACCATTGACTACGGAAAAAATTGGGATAGAATTGTTGACGCTAATGATGTTGAAAGTTACACCCTAAGCATAATTGAAGACCCTATTGAAAAGAATTTACTATTCTTAGGAACCGATGATGGACTCTACTTTTCTATCAACGCTGGTGAAAGTTGGACCAAATGGACACACGGTTTTCCTACAGTACCTGTGAAAGACTTAGTAATTCAAGAGCGTGAACACGATTTAGTTATTGGAACCTTCGGAAGAGCGGCATGGGTGTTAGATGATATTAGACCTTTGCGGGCAATTGCAAAGAACAGCTCGGTTTTAAATAATAAGTTGACTGTATTTAGTCCACCAACAGCATACCAAGCGGCATATCAACAACCTACTGGAAGCAGATTTGGTGGAGACGCTCTCTACAACGGAGAAAATAGAGATCGAGGCGCACTTATTTCTTATTATTTTAAAGCGGACCCGAAAATGGAAACAGCTGACAAAAAACCGGAAGATAAAGATGATGACGAAGATGATGATGAAACCGCTTCAGAAGAAAAGGAAAAAGGTCCATCAAAAGATTCTATTTACATGAAGATTTATGACGATTCTCGTTTGATTAGAACCTTAAAGCGAAAAATTCCGGATAGTTCAGGTATTTATAAGTGGGCTTGGTATATGAATGAAAAAGGCGTTGACAGACCTTCTCGAAGTATTCGGGAAAGAAAAAATGAGCCAGGAGGAACGGATGTCAAACCTGGAACCTATCGTGTAGATTTGGAGCATATTGGTCAAACCACTTCAACAAATATAAAGATTGAAAGCGACCCTAGACTGGATGTATCTGCAAAAGCCATTGATGAAGCCTACCTCACATCTAAAGTCCTAGAGCAAATGACACAACGGGCTTCAGATGCTGTAAAACAGTTAATTGAAAGCAAAAAAACGTCTTCAGAATTAAGTAAAAGGCTCAAGAAAGAAGATAATGAAAAGTATAAGGAAGAGATCAAAGCAAGTAAAGAAATAAACAAAAAGATTAACAGCATTGTAGCCTTATACCTAGGGAAAGAAGATAAGCGTCAAGGAATTACTAGGAATCCAGAAATTACGGTCATGCAACGCATAGGAACTGCGAATTGGTATAGCGGAAGTAGACCTAATGGTATGACCGAGACTGAAAAAACACTCATAACCCATGCTAAAAGTCAGCTAAACGCTGCAATCAAGCAAACCAATGCCTTTTTTGTAACCGAATGGGCCGAATACCAGTCTAAGATGGAATTGATAGAGTTATCACCTTTCAAAAAAACAAAAACATTCTAATAAAATAAAACCAAAACAATGAAAAAACTAATTCTTGTGAGTCTAAGCCTGCTCTTATTTGTTGCCTGCAAGGAAACAACCAAAGAAACAGTGAAAGCCCCTATTGAAGTTGACCAATACACCATTGAGCAGTTCATGGATAATGAAACCTCCTTTGCAAATGGGTACTCCTCAGATAAGTCTAAGGTTTTAATGACAAGTAACAGGTCTGGAATTTATAATATGTATACCAAAAGTGCTGCTGGCGGTGAACTTATTTCAATTACAAAATCGGACAGTGCCTCTGTTTTTGGTATTTCGTATTTCCCTGAAGATGATCGTATTCTTTATAGAATGGACGGTAATGGTGATGAGATTTTCAAAATATTTTTGCGAGATGGAGATGAAACAACCGCACTCACGCCTACAGAAAATGTACGTGCACTTTTTAGAGGTTGGTCAAAAGATGGTAAGAGTTTTTTCTATGGAAGCAATGAGCGGGATTCGAAATATATGGATCATTATGAAATGAATATTTCTGATTTCAGTTCGAAAATAATCTATCAAATTGAACCAGGTTCTGATTTCGTTGGAATGAGTGATGACCGGAAGTGGGTTGCACTCGCTTCGCCTATTAATACGAATGATAGCGATCTATTTGTATTAAATGTAGCCACAGGTGAAAAAACAAAGGTGAATGATAATCAAAGTGGAAATAGCGCTGAAGAATTCTCTCCTGACGGAACATCGTTATACTACACTACGGATGATGGAGCTGAATTTGGTTATGTGATGAAGTATAACCTAGTTGATGGCAGCAAAGAAAAAGTTTTAGAAAGAGATTGGGACATCAATGGGTATTATTTTACAAATAATGGTAAATATCAAATCACTTTCGTGAATGCCGATGCTAAGAATGACCTTGAGGTTACGGAAGTAGCAACGGCTAAAACCGTAATCTTCCCTGAATTTGAAAATAAATACATTACAAGCGTTGACTTCTCACGTGATGAAAGTATGGCATTATTGCGTGTAGGTGGATCGCATACGCCTTCAGATTCATACTCCTATAATGCAGCAACACGAGAATACATCCAACTTACAAGCAACTTAAACAACGAAATTATTGGTGAGCACTTGGTTACGGCAGACGTTGTGCGCTTTAAATCTTTTGACGGACTGGATATTCCTGCTATTTATTACAAACCACATCAAGCCTCAATTGAAAACAAACTTCCAGCAATGGTATGGGTTCATGGTGGTCCAGGTGGACAGTCAAGATTAGGGTTTAATTCTACCATCCAATATCTAGTAAATCATGGTTATGCTGTCTTAGCTGTAAATAATCGCGGAAGTAGTGGTTATGGAAAAAGTTTTTACCAGATGGATGATCAAAACCATGGCGACAAAGATTTAAAAGATTGTGTGGCTGGAAAAGATTGGTTGGCGAGTCTAGATTATATTGATGCAGATAAAATTGGAATTATAGGTGGTTCTTATGGTGGCTATATGACTATGGCTGCATTAACCTATACTCCTGAAGAATTTAAAGTAGGAGTAAATATATTCGGTGTTACAAATTGGATGCGAACATTGAAGAGCATTCCACCATGGTGGGAGTCATTTAAAGAAGCACTTTACACTGAGATGGGGGATCCAAATACGGCCGATTCTGTTCGTCTAAAGCAAATTTCACCTTTGTTTCATACAGATAAAGTGACGAAACCACTACTTGTATTGCAAGGTGCGCAGGATCCAAGAGTTCTCAAAATTGAGTCGGATGAAATTGTAGAAGGAGTACGACAAAATGGTGTTCCTGTTGAATACGTTTTATTTGAAGACGAAGGGCACGGTTTTGTAAAGAAAGAGAATCAGATTGAAGCCTATAGTAGCGTTCTTAAATTTTTAGACAAATACTTAAAAGGCGAGGGTCAAACCTCTATGGACGAAACTGGGCAACCTAAGGTTGAAATTAATGCAGAAGAATAACGACTATGGGATAAAATTTTGTGGATGGTATAAATTGGTACTACCTTTATAAGACAAATCATTAAACATAAATTAAAATCGATGAAAAAACTAAGTATACTATTCGTTTCGGCGATGCTAATGGCAACCGTTGGATGTAAAAACGAAAAGAAAGATGTTCAAAAAGAGATTGAAACAGTCATCAAAGAGGTGAAGGCTGAAGAAACTGGATTTATAAAAGTCTTGATGACACTTGAATCTAAAAGCGAATCAACGGCCACTGGTACTGTTAAGTTTTCTCAAGAGAATGGCGTAGTCACTATGAATGCAGCGCTTTCTGGTTTAACACTAGGCACACATGCTATTCATATTCATGAAAAAGCAGACTGTAGCTCACCGGATGCTAAATCTTCAGGGGGTCATTGGAATCCATCGGCTAAGAATCACGGTAAATGGGGTGATGCCGCTGGCTATCACAAAGGAGATATCGGTAATTTTGAGGCGGATGCTAAGGGTAACGGGTATATATCTATGAATACAGATCAATGGTGTCTAGGTTGTGATGATCCATCTAAAAATATTATGGGCAAGGCCATTGTTGTACACCAAGGAGCAGACGATTTCACTTCGCAGCCATCAGGCAATGCTGGAGCTCGTGTTAGTTGCGGAGGAATTATTGAGTAAACACTATTGCTTATTATATAAAAAATCCCGCTCTGAATAGAGCGGGATTTTTTTTTGATAAACCTATATGTTTCTTTTTAGGGGCGCAAAGGGGTCTTACATTGCGTTTACTTTATGTTTCACATAGGTTTTAATATGTTATATAGTACAAATACAATACCAAAGTCAATTGTAAATAAAAATCCCGCTTCAACTTATAAGAAGCGGGATTAATTAAGCGTTACTCTTA
>JBLHGH010000174.1:0-4488 GCA_047615425.1 Candidatus Latescibacterota bacterium | reverse complement strand
TTAAATGCTGCTGGACATGGATTGTTTAAGGGCAGCATTACTACCGAAAACAATGGTGGCTTTTCTTCAATTCGCTATGTTCTTAGTAAAAAGGATGTTTCAGGGTTCACGCATCTTGTTTTAAAAGTAAAGGGCGACGGCAGTCCTTATCAATTCAGAATAAAGGAGAATCCGCGGGATCGTCATTCCTTCATTGCTAATTTCGAAACCACAGGAGCATGGGAAACAATTAAAATTCCGCTTCATAGTTTCTATCCTGGTTTTAGAGGTTACAAAATAAATATTCCTAATTATTCGGGACTAATCATGAAGGAAATAGGCATTCTTAGAGGTAATAAAAAGGATGAGTTGTTTTCTTTGGAGATAGATTCCATATACCTAAACTAATATGACACCGAATTCAATAAAACCAAAGCCACGTTTCCTCTGAAGGTTGACGTGTATTAATAGGGGTTATATTTTTACAAGACCAGCCTAAGTGGGGCATTAAATATTTTTTTTATATTTGGAAAATCAATTCCTATTCTTATGAAAAACCTTGTTTACTCCCTGTTCGCAATCGCCTTATTAGTTTCTTGTAAAAATAATCAAACTTCGAATCAAGATGATACTACAGTCCGTGAACCCGTTGTTTTCGATGGTATTTCCCCTGATATTAAACCGGGAGACGATTTCTTCAACCACATAAACAAAACCTGGTACGATAATGCAGTAATTGCAGAAGATCAAATAGGAGTAGGAGCATACCGCTTTCTAAATATTCCGCAGCAAGAACTATTAAAGAATATTTTGGAAGAAGTAGCTGCCGAAACTCATTCAGTAGGGAGCATCGAACAAATGGTGGGAGATTTCTACGCCGCCGGAATGGATACCGTTAGTATCAATAAACGTGGAATTGAACCAATTCAGCCAATTTTAGATCGAATAGCTGGCATAAATGATATCCAGAGCATAATGGGTTTTGTTTCGAAGCAATTGAAAGCGGGCGATTATTCTATGATTAGCCCCTACATCTCACCAGATCAAGAAAATAGTGCAATCAATATGTTGCATCTCTCTCAAACGGGTCTAGGATTACCTGATCGTGATTATTACTTCGGAGCCGATCCTTCAGTAGTAGAAATTCAAGAGGCCTATAAAACCTATCTCACTAGTTTATTCGAGTTGGTTGGCGATGCGAACCCTAGCGCACAGGCCGAAATTGTGTACAATATCGAAAAACAACTCGCCGAAGCACACAAAACCCGTATCGAACGCAGAGTCATTAAAGAGAATTACCATAAACTAGCTGTGAATGATTTAAGCGCGTCTCATCCCAATATTGGTTGGAAGGATATGCTCGGAACCTTGGGCATGAAAGTGGATTCTGTTGATGTACGTCAGCCAGCATATTATGATGAACTGAATAGCATGTTGGCATCGGTTTCTGTAGCAGATTGGAAAGTGTATTTAAAAGCGAACTCCATTGGTTCTCATGATGCTTTATTAAGCAAACCCTTTCAAGACGCTGGATTTGAATATAGCAAAGTGATTTCGGGCCAATCGGTACAACAATCGCGTTCAAAACAAATGGTAAGGCGTGTAGATAGACAGATAGGGTTTGCATTGGGGCAATTATATGTGAAGCGTTACTTCAACGAAGAAGCGAAGATGCGTGCGCTGGACCTTGTGAATAATTTTCAGAAAACATTAGAGAAACGTATTGAGAAACTGGACTGGATGAGTGATAGCACCAAGGTGAAGGCAAAAGACAAATTGTGGGCCATTAGCAAAAAAATTGGCTATCCGGATGTGTGGAGAACCTATGATAATGTGACCATTTCAAATGATAAGTTTTTTGAAAATGTAGTTGCCCTTTGGAAAGAGGATTATGCATACCAACTGAAAACATTAAACGAGCCACCAAATAGAGACGAATGGCATACCACGCCATCTACGGTGACTGCTTATTATAATCCGGCCTTAAACGAAATTGTATTTACAGCCGGAATTTTACAAGCACCTTATTTTGATTTATATGCTGATGATGCGGTGAATTACGGAGGTATTGGGATGGTGATTGGCCATGAGTTTACACATGCTTTCGACGATCAAGGTGCGCAGTACGATAAAGACGGGAATGTAACCGATTGGTGGACAGAAGCTGATTACACAAAATTTAAGGCCAAAACCCAACAGATCATAGACCAATATAGTGGGTTTACAGTCTTGGATAACGTGCACCTCAAAGGAGCTTTAACCGTGGGTGAAAACACTGCGGATAATGGCGGTATTGCTATTGCTTATGACGCCTTCAAAATGACCGAACAAGGAAAAGATACTACTAAGATTGGTGGCTTTGCTCCAAACCAACGCTTCTTTATGTCTATTGCCCGTATTTGGCGTGTAAAAACACGTGATGCTTATTTACGCAACTATGTGGCAACAGATCCACATTCGCCACCGATCTGGCGTGTAAACGGTCCGTTGATGAACTTCACACCTTTTTATGAAGCCTTCGAAGTCAAAGAAGGAGAAGCTAATTATAAAACCGAAGCAGAGCGTATAAAGATTTGGTAAAAGTGATTTATCTAATCAATACGTAAACGGGCACTATCCCTTGCAGGTCATTGCACACCATTGAGTCTTCTTTAAAGGTACTAGTCATACACTAAAATCTAACTATTTTGGTGACACGCGCTAATCAATTTACTATTGTTTAATGTTGTGTTAAATAAGTTAAACAGATTAAATATCAGTGTATCTTTGCATGGTAGTTTAACCTTAAAAAAAGCAATGAAAACACTTAAAAAAATTGGCCTCATGGCCGTAACAGGGTTATTATTTTTGTCTTGTAATAAAAAAGAAACCAAAGATGCAGCAATTACAGCACCTATAGAAGTGCCAGTGATGCTACAAGTGCCGCCAAATATTGTAGGAGTTGCCGCTGCCAATGATATTTTTACAACCTTAGTAGCAGCAGTAACGGCTGCAGGTCTTGTTGAAACATTGAGTAGTGTAGGACCATTCACCGTATTCGCACCAACAAATGATGCTTTCGCAAAATTACCAGAAGGAACAGTAGCAAGCTTATTACAGCCAGAGAACAAAGACATGTTGACCGGAATCTTGACCTACCATGTGGTAGCTGGAAAATTTGAAGCAGCTACAGTTATTGATGCTATCAAAACCAACAATGGAAAATTCACGGTAACAACAGTACAAGGTGGAACTATTGACTTAAGTATAGTAGACGGCAAGGTAATGTTAACCGATGCTAAAGGTGGTATGTCAATGATAGTAATCACAGACGTAGCAGCATCAAATGGTATAATTCACGCAATAGACAGTGTAGTATTGCCAGAATAATTTTACGTTAGTTTATATTGAAAAAAGAGGTCATTGCAGGAATGTAATGGCCTCTTTTATTGTTCAGTACTTTTTGAAATTAGGATAATAGTCAGACATTATTGGCTTTCACTTTAAGTAGAATAAACGTTTTCTTTGATAAATTTCATAGGCGTATTTATAAGTCTCAGGCATCCGGTAGAACTTTTCTTTTTCTCCCAAGAATCTACGTATAAACCCTGTGTTTAAAGCTCGTTTTATTTTTTCAACTTTACATAGAACCAATAAAATTAATCATGAAAGCACCAGACATAAGCTATGTATCCATCTATCCACCTATTGGCATCTCCAGAATAGGGAACTCCCCAGAACATTTTTTAGCAGCAGATCAGCCTGGCGTATCTGTAGTCCCAGATGGAGGCTTTAAAGATTCAACAGGTCGAATAAAAAAGGAGGTAGCGTGCTTTCGTGTCTATGCCTTTGATAGTGATGGCAACGGCAGTATTAGATTTTGAAACGAAAAAAGTGATGCCGGCAGGCACGAGCAAGCTGGAAAAAACCTATGGTGACTGCTGGTTGGCAGTAGGGGATGCTGCCTATATATTTGATCCAATTTCTTCCTACGGAATAACTTCGGCCTTGGCATCTGGATTCTATGCGGGACATGCAATGCCATCTGCCCTTTCAAATGAAGAGGATGCAATGCTTGCCTATAATTATGTGTTTGAAAATGCCTTTCAAGCTTATATGGAAAAGCTAGCAGGGCAATACGCATTGGAAATGCGCTGGGAGGGAAGTAGGTATTGGAAAGCCAGGCATGATACATTAATTTTAGACCTGATTGATAAACCTGATTATCAGCTATCTTAATTTAATTTTAAAAATAGCGCTAATTTGGTGTATCTTTGGCGAGCTATCTTGCAAGATAACTTTCATTATAAAGTTGCTGGTAATTTAAATAAAGAGCATATCGATAATCCAACATTTTCCCGTGATCAAAACTCAGATTTCGCAAAAACTTTACGAAAAAGAGTTAACCTACATTTTAAAACAAATAATACTAGTCGGAATGCAAATTCAACGATGGTCACTAAGACTGTTATAATGCTAGCATTATTTTTTGTTCCAATAACCTTTCTGAGCACTGGTATGGTTTCCTCT
>JBLHGH010000173.1:0-4610 GCA_047615425.1 Candidatus Latescibacterota bacterium | reverse complement strand
TCTTTATTTGATTCAGCTATTTCAATAAGCGCTCTTTTCTTTTCTAAGTTGGTGAACTGTTCCTTTTTTTGATCTTTGTAAAAGGCATTTTTCACTTTATTAAAATCACGAGTTGCTTCTTTAAATCCTCCCCATGTAGCTTTATTCATCGCTCTTGGAACTTTTCCCGTTTCAAAATAGCGATCTCTAAGGACTTGTAGTTTTTTAATGGCTTCCTGCCACGCTTGATGCGATGATTTCGTCTCAGCGGAAACCGTGTTGATTTCAGCAATCAAGGCCATTTTAGTTTCGAAATTTGATTCGAATTTTTTCTCTTCTTCGGCATGTAAATCCTGTCGTTTATCATGGACTATCTTAGTTGCTGCACTAAATTTGTCCCAAACTTCATCTCTAAATTCTTTAGCAACAGGGCCAACTTCCTCTTTCCACATTTTGTGTAGCATCTGAAGTTCTCTGAAAGCCTTATTTATATTCTCTTCGCCAGCAAGTTCTTCTGCCCGACTTATTAATTTCAGCTTTTGCTCAAGATTGTGTTTGAAGTCAAGGTCTCTAAACTCCCTGTTGAGATGTAAGAAATCATAGAAATTTTCTACGTGGTGGTGGTAGGTATTCCAAACGGTGTTGTACTTATCTCTTGGAATCGCTCCTGCTTCAAACCATTTTGTTTGGATGTCCTTGAAGTGTTTATAGGTAGTATTGATGTTTTCTTCCGCATTTAAAAGGCCTTTCAATTCTTCTACCAATTCCAAGCGCTTTTCAAGATTAGCCTGAAGATCTTTCTTCAAATCCCGGTAATGTGCGTTTCTCTTTTCCTTATAATCGAAATACAAAGAGTTAAACTCTTTCTTCAAAGGTGTAGAGTAGTGAAAATCAATAATGTTTCCACCTTCAGCAAGAAATTCTTCCTTTTTTTGAGCGACTTCTTCAGAAAATTTCGAATTGAATTCAGATTTTATCTCCTCAACCACATTCTTGATGTCTGAAATAGGCTTGGATTTTATCAAATCTCCGAGCGCTGCAATAAGCTCCTGCTTTGAGAGTGAATTGTAGTCAAGCTCTTCGTTATGCTCAGTTTCGGCTTCGTCCTTATGTTCATCATCTGAGGACTCTATCTCTTCCTCATCCGCCGTAGCCTTAGCAGCCGGGGCGTCTTCGTCCTCTGTAACCTTGGCAGCGGGTGTGTTTTCAACCGCTACGGCTTCGTTATTTTTTTCATCTTCGGATACAACTGCATCACTTGTAACGTCAATAGGCGTTTCTACTTCTTCGACCGGTGTAGATTCTTCTTCTGGAATAGTCACTTCTTCAACCGTTGTACTTTCTACTGAAACAGGGGAATCTGTAATAGTTTCAGGCGCTTCTTTTTCTTTCGTTTTTTTGTCAGACATATCTTTCAATGTTTAGGTTCGTTGTTCGGCTAACTGAATATTGAACGTATTAAGTCAAATTCAGATTAATTGCTCAAGATACTAACAACTGCGCACATACCAAAGACTGCGGAAGTATTTCGCCTTCGGAAAAATGAAAAACTATGATTTCCAGATGGACCAGGATTTTTCTGCCTGATATTCTAGCATTTTTAAACCATTACTAACCCGTGCTCCTTGCATAAAACCGCGTTTTAAGAATTCGGTTTGCTTTGGATTATAGATAAGGTCAAAAAGGACATGATCATTTGTGATGTATTGATATGGAATGTTTGCGAATTCGTGAACATTCGGGAAGGTTCCCAAAGGTGTGCAATTAATTATTAACAGATGTTTTTTGATGATATCACTGTTAAGCTCATTGTACGTTAAAACACCATTTTGCTTCTTTCTAGATACAAACTTATAATCAAAACCAAGTGTTTCCATGACATAAGCGATGGCCTTAGAAGAGCCCCCTGTACCCAAAATCAAGGCGGTATTTTCTTTTAATGGAAGTAATGGTGTAAGCGCCTTAGCAAAACCAAAGTGGTCTGTGTTGTAGCCATAAAGTTGGCCATTAGATTTAATTTTGATAGTGTTTACAGCTCCTATCGTTTGGGCTTCTTTATTAATAAAAGCTAATTTAGAAAGAACCGTTTTTTTAAGCGGGATAGTAACATTTAGACCTCGAAGATCTGGATGTTTTTTTATTATATCTTCTAATTCTTCAATGCCTTGAATATCAAAGTTATGATAGGTGTCATCACGATTTTCTTTTTCAAATTTCAAAGTAAAAAAGGTTTTTGAAAATGAATAGCTAATATTTGTTCCTATTAAACCGTATTTAGCCATGCTGAGAAGTGGTGTGTTTTTGATACCAGTCTAAACTGAGTACAATGGTTATCCCTACAAACATAAATAAAATAGCCAACATAGTTTCGACAGAAAATTCTGAGGGAAAAAACCGACTGTAGTCAATGATGATATCTCTGCCGTTAGCATCCAACTTGTTTTCACCGCTACTTGTTAGGGCAATTACTTTTTCTTTCCAAGGCCAAACAACGCCCAAAGATCCAGCAATGAAGCCAAGAATTACTGCGTAGGTTGCCTTTCTAAAACGTTTCAGGACGTATGCGAGAAGATGGGATAAGGACACCAAACCCGCCAGTGAACCTAGCGAAAAAGAGGTTAGCACTTTTAGCAACTGTATACGCTCTGAATCTTGCGTAAAACTAAAATCCCAATGAAGTATGTCGGCGATGGTGTCATATAATGCGTTTACAGAATCTACAAGCAACAAGACATAATTCCCTAACAAAATAAGGATGAAGGAGCCAGACAGGCCAGGAAGTGTCATTCCCGATACGCCTATAATACCACATAGAAAAACGAATATCAGGTTGTCATTTTCCTTTGCAGGTTCGAGAAAGCTGATACTTATCCCGGCCACGATACCGGTCAAAAGATAGGCGAGGTGTTTCCGATTCCAAGCACCAAAACCTTTCGCAATATAATAGATGGAGCCTACGATCATTCCGAAGAAAGTACTCCAAACATATAATTCAAAATGCACAATAAAATAATCAAGAACTTTGGAAACACTAAAATAACTGATAATCATTCCCAGAATAAGCAGCCCTAAAAACCCTCCGTTGATGTATTGAAAAAAACTTTTAAACCTGCCATTTATAAGTAAGGCAAAGGCTTTTCTATTTATCTTTTGAAGCGAATAAATAAATTCTTCGTAAAAACCAGCAACGAAGGCAACAACACCTCCTGATACCCCGGGTACCTTGTTGGCCGCACCCATTGCTAAGCCTTTTAAGACAAGCCATATTTTATCGCTATACGATCTTGATGACTCCATTAGCGTTCAGTCTTTTTGCTTGCGATTTTTTCTAAAAGGAAAATGCTCAAGAATCCTGCAAGCATCAAAATAACAGCCAAAAGAATCTCTGGCGCTCCCTCATAATTTGAAGGTAGAATGCTTTTTTCTATAAACGGAATTTTTACGCCGCTATGGTTGATTCGATATTCCAATACTTCCTTCCATGGCCAAATTTTGTTAAGCGCTCCAATCATAAAACCAGTTAGCACAGACAGAATAAGGTTGTTGTGATTTTTGAACATCCAGTTTAGCACACGAGAAAATAATTTTAAACCAGTAATAGCGCCTAGCCCAAATACGATTAACTTCACAAAAGCACCTGAAAAAAGTTCCCAATTGAGCTTGAATATTCCATCACTGAAATTAGTCAATGTATCTATTACGCTTGTAAATGCTCCTAGTAGTAATAAGATGAACGCGCCTGATATTCCAGGTAGAATCATAGCAATAATAGCTACAAAACCTGCAAAAAATAAAAACCAAGTACTGTCTGGAGCGCCCATTGGTCGAGCCACTGTAACGAAATACGCAAACACTGCAGCAATAATGATTGCCAAGATTATTTTAATATTCCATTTTTTTATTTGTTTGCCAACAATAAGGATACTTGCTATTACCAAACCGAAGAAGAACGACCACACCAAAATAGGATGATTATCTAAAAGCCACGAGATAAGTTTTGATAGGGATAAAATGCTTACAAAGATTCCTAAAAAAAGCGTTGTTAGAAACCCTAAGTTGTAATGAGACCATGCGCTTTGAATTCCTGTCGTTTTCCACCGACTAAAAAAACCAAAATCAAGTTTATGGATCGTTGAGATTAGTTCTTCATAGATGCCAGAAATGAATGCAATAGTGCCTCCAGAAACTCCAGGAACTACATCTGCAGCACCCATAGCGATTCCTTTTAGTAGTATTATAATGTATTGAAAGAGGTTTCTATTGGGCATAGTTCAAAAGGTAGTTACCCCAAAATAAACAATTTAGATAGAGGTCTTTTTATGATTTTTAATTATTTTTAGAACCGTTTTTTTTATGAAAACTATTGGGAATAGCTCTTCGAGAATAATGATAAATTCTGGGTCCAAATTCAAGCCATTTTTTAAGTGATAATCACCTTTACCTTCTTCTGAAACATTATAAAAAAGGCCCGCTAATCTGTATTCTATTTCTGCATTTTCTGGGTAAAATTCAACTGCTTGAAATAAATTTTTGATTGCCGCCTGATTTTCGCCAAGTTCAATTAAAATGTCACAGCGCATCAACCAAGTTTCTAGCTCGTAATTACCTAGTTCCAATGTTTTTCTGAAGCC